>NZ_JAJSPA010000043.1:0-29312 GCF_021282295.1 Halomonas sp. G15
GCCTCCAGGGCCGCCGTCGCCCAGGCGGGCAGCGACGGCGCCAGGCCATAGTAGACCCACTGCCCCTCGCGCCGGTCGTTGAGCAGCCCGCAGTTGCGCAGCTGGGCGAGATGGCGCGAGACCTTGGGCTGGGAGGCCTCAAGGGCGTGGGTCATCTCGCAGACGCACAGTTCCCCCTCACGCAGGATGAGCAGGGTCAGCAGCAGGCGGGTCTCGTCACTCAGGCACTTGAACAGGCGCAGCGGGTCCAGCGTCATCGGGGATTCCTTGATCGAGGCTCTTAACCATTCTACGCCACGACCCGGGCCAAGTTCAGGCCCGGGCTTCTCGCGGCAGGGCCAGAGCCATCAAGGCGCTTGCCGCCACCAGGGCCGCCGAGATCCACAGGCAGGCGGCAAGCCCGTACACCTGGTAGACCCAGCCGGAGAGCAGCGTGCCGGCGAGGCGCCCCATGGCATTGGCCATGTAGTAGAAGCCCACGTCCATGGAGACGCCATCGGCGCGGGCGTAGTGGACGATCAGGTAGCTGTGCCAGCTGGAGTTGATCGCGAACAGCACGCCGAAGGCCAGCAGGCCCGCCACCAGCCAGCCCACCTCGGCCAGGGGCAACAAGGCCAGCAACGCCGGCAGGCCGGCAAGCATCAGGGCCCAGAACACGGTAATGCCGCGCGCCCCGCCCTTGACCAGGCCGGTAAGGCGCGGCGCCTGGGTCTGCACCCCGCCGTAGCCGATCACCCACACGGCCAGCAGGCCGCCTACCGTCCAGTGGCTCCAGCCATGCTGGTCATAGAGGAACACCGGCAGGGCCACCACGAACCACACATCCCGGGAGGCGAACAGGCACAGCCGCGCCGCCGACAGCACGTTGATGGCCCGAGACTTGGAGAACACCTCGGAGAACTTCGGCTTGCGCTTCTGGCGACCTAGGTCGGCCTTGAGCCGGACCAGCGACAGGGCGAGCACCGCGGCGAGCATCAGCGCCATCAGGCCCACCGCCCCCTGGAAGCCGACCAGCGTCAACAGCAGCCCGCCGAGGAAGAAGCCGGCACCCTTGAGGGCGTTCTTGGAGCCGGTGAGGATCGCCACCCAGCGGTAGAGGGCGCTGCCGGCGCTGGGGCTGTCCTTCGGGACCAGCACCTTGACCGCGCTCTTGGCGCTCATCTTGTTGAGGTCCTTGGCGATGCCCGAGAGCGCCTGGGCCGCCATCACCCAGGGAACGCTGAGCGCCGCCGCCGGCACCATCAGCATGGCCAGGGCCACGATCTGCAACCCTAGCCCGACGTTCATGGTGCGGTTGAGCCCCAGGCGTGCGCCCAGCCAGCCGCCGATCAGGTTAGTGACGACCCCGAAGGCCTCGTAGAAGAGGAACAGCAGCGCCACTTCCAGCGGCGAGTAGCCCAGCTGATGGAAGTGCAACACCACCAGCATGCGCAGGGCGCCGTCGGTGAGGGTGAAGGCCCAGTAGTTGCCGGTGATCAACAGGTACTGGCGCACCTCGTAGGGCAGTGCCTTGACGCGTGAGGCGAGCGATTCAGCCACGTCCCACCCGCTCGATCCCCACCTGCTCGTTCCCCACCTTCAGGGCCAGCTCGGCGGTGCGGTTGGCGTAGCCCCACTCGTTGTCGTACCAGGCGTAGAGCTTGAGCTGGGTGCCGTTGATGACCATGGTCGATAGTGCATCGATGATCGAGCTGCGCGGGTCGGTGCGGTAGTCGATGGAGACCAGTGGACGTTCCTCGTAGCCCAGGATGCCGGCAAGCTCGCCTTCAGCTGCCTGCTTCAGGGCCCCATTGACCTCCTCCACCGTCACCTCGCGCTCGAGTTCGAAGACCATGTCGGTCAGCGAGGCGTTGGCCAGCGGCACACGGATGGCGTGGCCATTCAGCTTGCCGGTGAGCTCCGGGAAGATGGCGGTGATTGCCTTGGCGGAGCCGGTGGTGGTGGGGATCAGGCTCATGCCGCAGGCCCGCGCGCGCCTGAGATCCTTGTGGGGAGCGTCGAGGATCGCCTGGGTATTGGTGATGTCGTGCACCGTGGTCATGGAGCCATGGCGGATGCCGTACGTCTCGTGGATCACCTTGACCACCGGCGCCAGGCAGTTGGTGGTGCAACTCGCCGCGGTGACGATGCGATGGACGTCGGCGTCGTAGGCGTCATCGTTGACACCCACCACCACGTTGAGCACGCCCTCCTCCTTGACCGGCGCGCTGACCACCACCCGCTCGACGCCCTGGTCGAGGTAGGCCTGAAGCTTGGCTTTCGTCTTCATCTTGCCGGAGCACTCGATGGCGACCCGGCAGCCCGACCAGTCGCTCTCTTCCAGCGTCTTGTTGGCACTGAAGGCGATACGACGGCCGTCGATCAGGATGGCGTCATCCTCGGCCTGGATGCCCTGCCCCGGCGACCATTGGCCGTGGACGGAGTCGAACTCAAGGAGGTGGGCGAAGGTGGCGGCATCGCCGCCCGGGTCATTGATGCGCACAAGCTCCACCTCGCCGGCCGCGACGCGGGGCCAGAGGCTGCGCAGCACCAGGCGGCCAATGCGCCCGAAGCCGTTGATGCCGATGGATAGGGTCATGATCATCTCCCATTAAATGGTGATATCTGGAATTCCATATATAAACGGACGCGATGTCAATCCGGTGACAGCCGGCCACTTCACGGCGGCTCGAACGACGACGGGGAGGCCGAAGCCTCCCCGTCGTAATCGCCTGGTTATCGCCTTGGCGTCAACCGTAACGCCCGGTGATGTAGTCCTCGGCCTTCTTGGTGGCCGGGTTGGCAAACATCGTCTTGGTGTCGTTGTACTCGATGATCTCACCCAGGTGGAAGAAGGCGGTGTAGTCCGCCACCCGCGCCGCCTGCTGCATGTTGTGGGTCACCGTGATGATGGTGAACTGCTCCTTGAGACGGTCCATCAGGTCCTCGATGGTGGCCGTGGAGATCGGGTCCAGAGCCGAGGTCGGCTCGTCCATCAGGATCACGTCGGGCTGCACGGCGATGGCTCGGGCGATGCACAGGCGCTGCTGCTGGCCGCCGGAGAGCGAGGTACCGGGCTGGTGCAGCTTGTCCTTGACCTCCTCCCACAGGCCAGCGTCACGCAGCGCCTTCTCCACCAGCTCGTCCTGCTCGGGCTTGCGGCTCACCAGATCGTGCATGCGCGGGGCATAGGCGATGTTCTCGTAGATCGACTTGGGGAAGGGGTTGGGCTTCTGGAACACCATGCCCACCCGGCGGCGCAGGGCCACCTCGTCCATCTTCACCTGGTTCACGTCACGACCATCCATCTCCACCAGCCCCTCGATACGCACGCTGGGGATCAGGTCATTCATGCGGTTGAGGCAACGCAGGAAGGTCGACTTGCCACAGCCTGATGGGCCGATCAGCGCGGTGACATTCTTCTGGAACAGGTCGATATTCAGCCCCTTGAGGGCCTGGCTCTCGCCGTACCAGAGGTTGAGGTCGCGCACGCGGATGCTCAGGTCGTGGCACGCCGACTCGTTGCGGGTATGGGGCTGGCCCACCTCGGGCGCGGCACCGAGAGTCTGACGGGGAGCGGCTTGCATATTCATAGCGGATTCCTCTTGGGCGTGCCGGGTCTACCAGCGACGCTCGAATTTCTTGCGCAGGATGACGGCGGTCGCGTTCAGGAAGATCAGGATGGTCAGCAGCACCAGGATGCCCCCGGCGGTCTTCTCGACGAAGGCCTTCTCCGGCTCGCCCGCCCAGGTAAAGATCTGTGCCGGCAGCACGGTGGCCGCCTCGGTGAAAGACGCTCCCACATCCGGTATGAAGGCCACCATACCGACGATGATCAGCGGCGCGGTCTCCCCCATGGCCTGGGCCAGACCGATAATGGAGCCGGTCATGATGCCGGGCATGGCCAGCGGCAGCACGTGGTCGCGCACCACCTGCCAGCGCGAGCAGCCCACCCCGAAGGCGGCGTGGCGGATGGAGTCCGGTACGCTACGCAGTGCGGTACGGGTGGCGATGATGATCACCGGCAGGGTCATCAGCGCCAGGGTCATGCCACCGACCAGCGGCGTGGAGCGGGGCACCCCGAAGAAATTGATGAAGATCGCCAGCCCCAGCAGGCCGAACAGGATCGAAGGAATCGCCGCCAGGTTGTTGATATTGATCTCGATCAGCTGGGTCAAGCGATTGTCAGGGGCAAACTCCTCCAGATAGACCGCAGTCATCACCCCGATGGGGAAGGAGATAGCCAGGGTCACCAGCATGGTCATCACCGTGCCCATCACGGCCGAGAGAATCCCCGAGGCTTCCGGCATCTTGGAGTCGCCGGTGGTGAAGAAGTTGGTATTGAACTTGAGCGCCGCACGACCCTGTTCGACCAGGGCATCGACGTTGGCCTGCTGGTCATCGTTCAGCTTGTGCCGATGCCCTTTCAGGTACTGGTCGACCTCACTATCGGCGAGTACCCAGCGGGTCTCGGTGGTGCCCAGCAACTTGGGGTTCTCGCGCAACGCCACCGGTATCAGGCGTTCGAAGGTACGGCTCACCAAGCGCGACTCGTCCGGATCCAGGGCGGCGCGCCCCATCCGCTGGGCGTCCTCGTTGTAGTCGATCTCCACCTGGATCTGCGCCTGCTGGAAGGCCGGCAGGCCCTTGACCAGCATGTCGGCGAAGAACAGCACCAGGAACAGACCGGCCAGGCCCAATGCCCCCATGGAGATCCACTTCAGCCGCGCGGAGCGACGATGGCGGCGCTTCAGCTGGGCGCTGATGTCGTCGAAGGTTTGACTCATCTCGGCGATTCCTCGGTGTTACAGGTTGTTGACGCGGTACTTCTCGCGGAAGCGACGGATCATCAGCACCGAGACCAGGTTCAGGCTCAGGGTGACGGCGAAGAGCACCAGGCCCAGGGCGAAGGCGGAGAGTGTCTCGGCGCTCTCGAACTCCAGGTCCCCGGTCAGCGCCGCCACGATGCGCACCGTCACCGTGGTCATGTCCTCGAAGGGGTTGGCGGTGAGGTTGGGCCGCATGCCCGCGGCCATCACCACGATCATGGTCTCGCCCAGCGCCCGCGACACCGCCAGCAGCGAGGCAGAGATGATTCCCGGCAGCGCTGCCGGAATGACCACGTCGCGGATGGTCTCGCCCTTGGTCATGCCCAGCGCCAGCGAACCCTGACGCATGCTGTCGGGTACCGAATTGATCACATCGTCGGAGAGCGAGGAGATGAAGGGAATGATCATGATGCCCATCACCACCCCCGGTGCCACGGCGTTGTTGTAGGCGGCATCGATGCCCAGGAAGCCGGCCAGGTCAACGATCAGCGGCGCCACGGTGATGGCGGCGAAGAAGCCATAGACCACGGTGGGAATGCCGGCCAGCACCTCGAGGGTCGGCTTGGCCAGGGTGCGCACCCTTGATGGGGCGAACTCCGCCATGTAGATGGCCGAGAGCAGGCCCACGGGGATCGCCACCAGCATGGCGATGGCGGTGATCATGAAGGTGCCGGCGAACAGCGGCACGGAACCGAACTGGGCGCCGGTGGCGCCCTCCTCGGCGCGCCCTGCGGCGGCCAGGAAGCTGGCGCCCGGGTTCCACACCGTGCCGGTGATGAAGTCCCAGAAGCTGTGCATCTTGAAGAAGCGCAGCGCCTCGAAGATGATCGAGAAGAGGATACCGAAGGTGGTGAAGATCGAGATCATTGCCGCGCCGACCAGCACCCAGCGAATCACCCGCTCGATGGCCTGGCGGGCGTGAAAGTCTGGCTTCACCTGGCTGACCCCGACCAGCAGGCCGATCGCGGCGATCACCAGGCTGCCAGCCAGCAGATAGAGGGTCGGGATCTCGGCGCCCAGCAGCAGCATCAGGAAGGCCCCGATGGCGCCCACGGTGATCGCCGGGCCGGCGGTGGCCAGTACGGCGAACCAGGCGTACTGGTCGGGCTGGGCATACATGGCCGTGCCACTGGCGCGCACTCGCGCAGCCTTGGCACGACCCAGGAAGAAGGCTATCAGACCCAGCAGCAGCAGGACGCCGCTGAACATGGCGAGGAGTTGGTTGGTCTGCATAGGTCTCTCTCGATGAATGACGGTGACAGCGTGCCTGTCGCAACGTGAGACGGCCGGCAGCCGAGGGCTGCCGGCCGGTTCAGGCATCCCTGCCCGAGGTCTTCCTTACAGGTCGGAGACCTGCAGCTTGGCACGCTCGGCCACCTTCTCGCGGGTCTGCTCGCGCTCGGCTTCCGGCAGCGGAATCAGACCCAGGTCACCCAGGTAACCGCCCTCGCCGATCATGGTCTCGGAGACAAACATGTCGACGTAGTCATACAGCGGCGCCACCTCGTCGGCGTGCTGGTTCTTGACGTAGAACCACAGCGAGCGCGCGATCGGATAGTCGCCGGCGCTGATCGCCTCGGACTCGGCCTCGACGCCATCAATGGCCGCGGCGATCAGGGTATTGGGGTTCTCGACCAGGAAAGAGTAGCCGAAGATGCCGAAGGCATCGGTGTCTTCGCTGAGGCGCTGGACGATCAGGTTGTCGTTCTCGCCGGCATCGATGTAGGCACCATCGGAGCGAATCTCGGTATAGGCCTCACCGCCGTACGCTTCCATCTCCTCGGAGGGGACCTCCATGGCCAACTCCTCGAAGGCATCACGGGTGCCGGAGGTGCTGGGCGGGCCGTAGATGGAGATCTCGCGGTCCGGGAGGGAGGCGTCGATGTCGCTCCACTTCTGGTAGGGGTTGTCGACCAGCTCGCCATCCACCGGCACCTTGGCAGCCACGGCCAGGAACAGCTGCTCGAGGGTCAGGTCGACCGCCTCGTTCTCGCTGGACTGGGCAAAGACGATGCCGTCGGAACCGATCTTGACCTCGGTAACATCGGTCACGCCGTTCTCGATGCAGCGCTCCAGCTCGGAGACCTTGATGCGACGCGAGGCATTGGTGATGTCCGGGGTACCCTCGCCCACGCCGTTGCAGAACAGGCGAAGACCACCACCGGAACCGGTGGACTCGATGACCGGTGTCGGGTTGCCGGTCACCGCACCGAACTCCTCGGTCACATAGCTGGCGAACGGGTAGACGGTGCTGGAGCCGACGATGCGGATCTGGTCACGGGCGTGGGCCACGGTGGCCACACCCATGACGGCGGCGGCAATGGCAGTGGTCTTGAGGATGCGATTCATGGAGCGATCTCCTGATGAGGACAGTGTGCAACCTTTACGGGTGACACCTTGCCCCAGCCAGATGACAGCTTTATGACATTGCCATCTTGATCGCTGGGGAGGTCGACCCCGCTGCAGGGCACACCTTGCCGCAGGCTGATGACAGCTCCATGACATCGTAGGCCACGATGGCGAGAAAATCCGCGGCAACAGGCAGGTCGAGTTACAGCAGCAGCCCCAGCGCCGCGAGGGTGCAGAGCGACAGCGACGCCCCCTGCAGCAGACTCCGGTCGAGGCGATGGGCGACACGGCCAGCCAGCCAACTACCGGCCAGCACGCCCGGGGCGAAGCTCAGCGCCATGCCGAAATGCCAGGCATGAATCAGTCCCGACGGCGCCAGGGTGACCAGTGTCATCAGCGCCGTGACCACGAAGAAGGCCGAGAGGGTGCCGCGCAGGCGGTCTGGGGAGAAGCCGTGCAGCAGCAATACCATGGGCGGACCACTCAGCGCGGCCACGGTACCCAGGATTCCCGAAAGGATGCCCGCCCCGAGCAGGGTGAGGCGATTGACCGGCAGGCGGAAGCGGAACAGGGTCACCGCTACCGCGAACAGCACGCTGCCGGCGATCAGCTTTTCCAGCACCGCCATAGGGGCGGCGAGGAGCAGCCACAGCCCCAGGGCGTTGCCGGGAACCCGCCCGATCAGGGCCATGCCGACCTCGGCCAGGCGCACCTCGCGCCAGTAGTGGCGCAGCGTGGTAAGCGCCACCGTGAAGCCGAACAGCACCAGGACCACCGGCACCAGCCGCGGCTCCAGCATCAGCAGCAGCGGTGCTCCCACCACCGCCAGGCCGAAGCCGGTGGCACGCTGCACGAAGGCACCCAGCGCCAGCACCGCAGCGCAACCCAGCCACACCGCAAGGCTCATGTCGGCCCAGGCCAGCAGAGTCTCAGGCATGGTCGTCGCGGCCCGCCAGCAGGCGTATCCCCAGGTTGGCCAGCAGGGTGGCCCCAAGCATGGTACCCACCATGGGCCAGGCACTGTCGATCTCGAAGGCACCCACCAGGACCCCGGCCAGGGCCCCGCAGGAGAACTGGATACTGCCCTGCAGGGCCGCCGCGGTGGCACTCATGTGCGGGAAGCGGTCGAGCAGCGAGGTAATGGCGTTGGGCGCCACCAGCCCGATGGTGCCGGCAAACAGCATGATCAGCGGCACCATGGTGACAAGCGACTCCAGTCCAGTGGCCACCATGAAGGTCAGCCCGAGGCCGGCAGTCAGCTGGATCCCCAGCCCCAGGCGCAGGTTCTGCAGGGGGGTGCGCCAGCGCAGCAGGCGGATATTGAGACGGTTGGCGGCCACCATGACCACCACATTGACGCCGAACACCAGCGGATAGAGAGATGGCGTCAGGCCGAAGTGCTCCAGGTAGAGAAACGGGGAGGCGGTGACGAAGGCGAACAGCCCGGCAAACGACATCGAGGCGGCGGCGATGAAGCCCATGGCGTTCCGATCTCGCAGCACACTGAGGTAGTTGGCCAGTACCGTGACCAGCGTCGCCGCGGAGCCGCCGGGGGGCCGCGTCTCCGGCAGCTTGGTGCCCAGCAGCCACATCAGAAAGCCGGCGTAGGCAGCCAGGAACACGAAGATCAGCCACCAGTCGGCGAGATAGAGCAGCCCGCTGCCCACCACCGGCGCCACCAGCGGGGCCATCAGCATGATGATGGCCATGGTCGACATCACCTTGGCGGCCTCGCTGCCCTTGAAGCAGTCACGCACGATGGCCGCCGAATTGACCACCGTGGCACCACCCCCCAGCGCCTGCACGAAGCGCCAGGCCAGCAGCTCGCCCAGCGAGCCCACCGTGGTGATCGCCAGGCTGGCCAGCAGGAAGACCACCAGCCCGCCGAGCAGCACCGGCTTGCGCCCGACCCGGTCGGAAATCGGGCCGAACACCAGCTGCCCCAGGGCGAAGCCAGCCAGGAAGGTGGAGAGCGACAACTCGGTGTGATGGATACTGGCGCCCACATCATCCGCCAGGGCGGCCATGGCCGGCAGATAGGCATCGATGGCGAAGGGAGCAAGCGCGGTATTGGCCGCGACCAGCAGCGCCAGGCGGCGGGCAGAGAGCGTCAAGGCGACTCCTCGCAGAGCAGATGAAAGACTTTGATAGGCTGCAAATGATAACCGATTATACGCAGGCCTGCCGGGAGCTGTTCGCTCCCCGGCCGGCTTGCTAGAGTGGGAAGCCGATTCATGGAGGAGCCCATCATGGCCGACGACCTGCTGACACAACTCAAGGCAATGACCACGGTGGTCGCCGACACCGGCGATATCGAGGCGATTCGCCGCTTCCAGCCCACCGATGCCACCACCAACCCCTCGCTGATCCTGCAGGCGGCCCAGCAGGAGGCACGCCGCAGCCGGCTGGCCGAGATCGCCCGCTCAGCCACCGACCTCGACGACGCCCTGGACGCCGTGGCGGTGGAGATCGGCAGCGAGATCAGCGGCCTGGTGCCGGGCTATGTTTCCACCGAGGTGAGCGCACGCCTCTCCTTCGATACCGACGCCACCCTGGCCCGGGCCCACTCGCTGATCGAGCGCTACGCCCGCCACGGCGTGGGTCGTGAACGCATCCTGATCAAGGTCGCCGCCACCTGGGAGGGCATCCGCGCCGCCCGGCAGCTGGAGCGCGAGGGCATCCACACCAACCTCACCCTGCTGTTCAGCTTCGCCCAGGCCCAGGCCTGTGCCGATGCCGGCGTCACCCTGATCTCCCCCTTCGTGGGACGCATCCTCGACTGGCACAAGGCGCAGCAGCCGGAGGCCGACTTCAGCGGCGACAACGACCCCGGCGTGCGCTCGGTGAAGCGCATCTACGAACACTACAAGGGCCACGGCTACCAGACCATCGTGATGGGCGCCAGCTTCCGCAACAGCGGCGAGATCAAGGCCCTGGCAGGCTGCGACCGCCTGACCATCTCCCCCGCCCTGCTCGAGGAACTCGCCGAGACCCACGGCCCTCTCGAGCGCCGGCTGACGCCCCAGGACGCCGAGACCCGCCCCCCGGAGCCGCTGGACGAGGCGGAGTTCCGCTGGGCGTTCAACGAGGATGCCATGGCCACCGAGAAGCTGGCCGAGGGGATTCGCAAGTTCATGGCCGACCAGCGCAAGCTGGAGAGCCTGCTGGGTGAGCTGAGAAGAGGCTAGGGCAAAGGGGCCCGGGGAAATTGTCGCGCCGCCTGCTGGTACCGAGGGGCATGATGCCCGGCCCCACTGGCCGTCACTGCTGGTGGGAGGAGCCCTCCTCCTGGGCCTCGAGCATCTCGACGAGGGGCTGGAACTCCTCGCGGTTGTGCTCGTTCATGCGCATCAGGATGCGATGGGCCTCGAGGATGCGCCGACGCGTTTCGTCGACGTCGGTGGGAATCTCCGGCAGGTCGCAGAGCTCGCAGGTCTCGGTGATGGGTGACTCCACCATGGTGAAGTAGCGCGCGAAGCCCATCACGTCCAGCATGCGCTGCACATCGGGATTGTCGGCGACGATGGTGGGCCGCTCGGCCAGCCCCCCTTGCACGGCCATGGCCACCTTGGCCAGGAAGCCCAGGGCGGTGGAGTCCACGTTGCTGGCGTCACGCAGGTCGATGATCAGCGTCTCGAGACCGGGCGTCTGCGCCAGCTGCTGGGCCTGACGGTCCAGGGTGGCACAGAGGGTGAGCCGCACGTCGCCGCACAGCTTGAGGACGAAGACGCCGGCATCGAATGCCGCCTTGATACGTCCTTCAGGAATCAGCATGGCCAAATCCGCTCAACATCATGATCGTCAGGTCATCGGGCAAGGCTTCCTCGCCCGGCGTGAGGTCAAGGGCCAGATTGGCCCTCAGGTCCGCCAGCGTCGCGCTGGCCTGGACCTGCTGCTCGAGTTCCCTGAGCCGCGAGTCGAGCGTATCGCCCGGCAGGCATTCCAATACTCCATCCGAACACAGCCACAGGTGGAAATTCCCGGGTAGCGAGCAGCCCAGCGTGGGGTACTCGGCGCCCGGAAACAGCCCCACCGGCATGCCTTCGCCGGCCAGGGTGGTTACCTTGCCATCCACCACCAGCAGGGGCATGGGCAGCTGCGCGCCCAGCGAATAGTGCAGATAGCGACGCTCGAGGTCAATGATACCCACGAACAGGGTGGCATGCTTGCCGATGCCGGTATCCAGCAGCTCGCGATTGAGATCCGCCAGCCAGCGTGCCGGCAGCGCCTCGGGGTGCTCACCGTCCCACTCGTTCTGCCAGCGATTCGCCAGGTACTTGAGCAGCACGGTGACGAAGGCCGAGGAGGCCCCGTGGCCCGAGACATCGGCGAAATAGAACAGCAGGAAGCGCTCGTCGAGCAGATGGAAGTCGAGGAAGTCCCCCGACAGATAGAGGTAGGGCGCGAACCAGTAATCGCAGGTCACCCCGCCCAGGGTCTGGGGCCGCGGGGGCAGCATCTTGCGCTGGATCTGACCGCCGGCCTGCTGGTCGAGGCGCAGCATCGCCAGGTGGGTCTCCAGGGTCTCGTTGAGCTCCTCCAGGCGCGTCTGGTCCCCGCGGCGCGCCTCCTCCAGGGCACGCAGGCGGATCACCTTGCGGATCATGCGGCGCAGCAGCTGGCCGTGCCGGCAGGGCTCGACGATATAGTCCACCAGCCCCGCATCCACCGCCGAGAGCAGGTCGGGGGCGTCGCGGGTATCGCTCACCACCAGGGTCGGCAGGCGCTCGCAGAGCCCTGGCCAGTCGCGGGCGGGTACCGCCCGCACGTGAGCCACCACCAGGTCGACGCCTGTCGGCAGCTCCTCGGCACGGCTCACCGCCACCACCGCCAGACCGTCCCGGGCGATGGTCTCGGCCAGCGCATCACGCGCCGGGCCAGGCTCGTCGATCACGCCGATCAGCTGCTTGGGACGGTCCATGGTCAGGCCTCAGTCGGCAAAAGCGTCGTCGAAGTCGGCATCGTCGAAGTCGAACTCGTCACTGGCGAAGGGGTCGTCACCCAGCTCGCCGTCGCTGACTTCGAAGCGGCGCTGCTGCAGCCAGGCGTCGCGGATGAAACTGTAGCGATCGCCCTGGATCAGCGCCTCCTGGTCGAGCAGCCCCGCCCGAGTGTCGATCACACGCAGTGCCGTCAGGCCCAGGCGTGTCTCGTCATCGTCGATGTAGGTCGTCGGGTAGCTGTACATGTCTGCGGGCAGGCCGCCGGTATCGCGCAGGGTGCTCGGCCCCAGCAACGGCAGCACCAGGTAGCGTGACTCCTCCCAGCCCCAGGCACCCAGGGTCTGGCCGAAGTCCTCCTCCTGGCCGGTAATCTCCATGCGGCTGGCCACGTCCCAGAGCCCCGCCACCCCCACCGTGGTGTTGATGATGAAACGCGAGGTGGCGATGCTGGCGTTGCGCACCTTGCCCTGCAGTAGGCTGTTGAGGACGGTACGCGGCTCGCCCAGGTTGGAGAAGAAGTTGCCCACCCCGGTCTCCACCGGATCCGGCGTGATGAAGCGGTAGCCCCGCGCCACCGGCTTCAGGGCGTAGCGGTCGAGCACATCGTTGAAGGCGAAAACCTTGCGGTTGAAGCCCTCCCAGGGGTCCTGGGGGTTGGGCTCCCGGTCGACCCCGCCACCGCTCGCGCAGCCCGCCAGCATGGCCGTCGCGGCCAGTGCCACGACCCCGCCCAGCAGCCGTTTTCCCTGTGCCTTGCCATCACTCATCGTCATCTCCCTTGCATTGTCCATGTCAGGCGCGCCGCACCACCACGCTGCCGGCACTGTAGCCGGCACCGAAGGAGCAGATCACCCCACGGTCGCCGGCAGCCAGGTCATCGCGATGCAGGTGGAAGGCGATGATCGAGCCCGCCGAACTGGTGTTGGCATAGCGGTCGAGGATGACCGGCGCCTCGCGCTCGTCGGGGTCACGCCCCAGCACGCGACGCGCGATCAGGTCGTTCATGTGGCGGTTGGCCTGGTGCAGCCACAGGCGTGTCAGGTCATCGCCGGAGAGGCCCAGACTCTGCAGGTGATCGCCGATCAGCGACGCCACCATGGGGCACACCTCCTTGAAGACCCGCCTGCCCTCCTGCACGAACAGCTTGTCCACGGCCAGCGGATCGGCATCGGTGACCCGATTGAGGAAGCCTGAGTTGTTGCGGATAGCATTGGAGAAGCGCGTCACCAGGCGGGTGCCAAGAATCTCGAAGCGTGACTCGGCGCTGGCCAGGTCATCGCGCTCCAGCACGATGGCGGTGCAGGCGTCGCCGAAGATGAAGTGGCTGTCGCGGTCACGGAAGTTGAGATGTGCCGAGCAGATCTCGGGGTTGATCACCAGCGTGCGGGTAGCGTTGCCGGCGCGGATGGCGTTGGCCGCCGTCTCGATGGCGAAGGTCGCCGAGGAGCAGGCCACGTTCATGTCGAAGGCGTAGCCACCGGCCCCCAGCTCGGCCTGCAGCTCCACCGCCAGCGCCGGATAGGGGCGCTCCAGGTTGGAGCAGCCGACGATCACCAGGTCGATATCGGCGGCCGCCACGCCGGCACGCTCGAGCGCCTCGCCGGCGGCCCTGGCGCCCATCTCGCACTGGATCGAGGGCTCGTCGTTGCTGCGTTCGCGCAGCCGGGGGCGCATGCGCTCGGGGTCGAGGATGCCCTCGGCATCCAGCACATGGCGGCTGTGAATGCCCGACGCCTTGACGATAAACTCGCTGCTGGAGTGCACCAGGGGCTCGCGCTCCCCGGCCGCGATCGCCTCGGCATGGCGCGCATTCTCGGCGTCCACCCAGGCGTTGAACGAGGCCACCAGGGCGTCGTTGTCGATGCTGTGCTCCGGCGTGAAGAGTCCCGTGCCGGTGATCACCACTTGATTCATGCAGTTCTCCTTGCGGCGGCCGCTGCCACCCTGGTCGTCGCGATGACCGTTGCTCCCGGGCGCTCAGCCGCGCCCGGTGATCTCCGCCCAGCGCTTCTCGAGACGCTTGGCGGAGACCGGAAATGTCGTGCCCAGTTGCTGGGCGAAGAGCGAGACGCGCAGCTCCTCGATCCACCAGCGAAACTCGGCCAATTCGGGCGGTACCACCCCGCCCCGTCGTTCGCTTGCCAGGCGAGCCTCGAGACGGGCCTCGAACGACTGGACCTCCTGCATCAGCATCTGATCGCGATTGCGCTCCCGCGGCGCCTTCTCCAGGCGAATCGATGCCGCCTCCATATAGCGAGGATACGCCTCCAGCCACTCCCCCGCCTCACGGATAAAGCCGGGATGCACCAGGCGTGCCATCTGTGCCTTGAGGTCAGAGTAGACCAGCGCCAGGGCCAGATTGAGATTGCCTTTCAGCGCCTTGGTCACGGCCAGGTGCCCCTTGAGGGCCTCCTCGAGGATGCCCAGCAGGCGACGTGCCTCGGGAACCAGCGCCTCTCGGCCCTGGGCCAGGCGGGCCACAAGCTCCTCGCTGGAGCGCGGCAGCGGATCTACCGCCACCACCTGGGCGAACACCGCGCGCACCAGGTCATCGGCCAGCTGGCGCCGGCTGCCCACCTTGGCGAACAGCAGCGCACAGGTCTCCACCCCCGCGAGGCGCTCGATCTCGCGCACGACCTGGGGGAGTTCGCGCATGGCCAGGGCCACCACGCCATCGCGGTGCGCCTCGCGGGCCTTGTCGGGGTGGTCGAAGAGCTCCACCCGGAAGGCCTCGCCGCTGGGTACCAGGGCCGGGAAGGCCTCGACCCGGATGCCCGCCTGGGTGGTCACTCGCGACTCCGGCAGCCCCTCCGCGGGCAGGGTCTCCAGATCATCGGCAACACTCGCCTCGCGAGCCAGGGCCCGGGCCCCCTCCCCCGCGGCGGCCTCGAAGCGCCGCTCCAGCTCCCGGGCATCGCGGCCCTGTCCCAGCGTCTGCCCGGCGTGGTCGACCACGCGCAGGTTCATCACCAGGTGGGGCTCGAGCTGGTCCAGGCGCCAGTCATCGGGATGCACGCGCACCCCGGTCCTGCGTCGCAGGAACTCTCCCAGCGCCTCGGTCAGCGGCACGTCATCGGGGACCATGGTCTCCAGAGCAGCGTCGACCCAGTCGGGGATCGGCACCACCTGGCGGCGAATCGCCTTGGGCAGGGACTTCATCAGGGCGATGCACTTCTCACGCAGCAGGCCCGGCACCAGCCACTCCAGGCGGGCCAGGGGCAGCTGGGGCAGCATCGCCGCCGGCACGGTGAGGGTCACGCCATCGTCCGCCGCGCCGGGCTCGAAGTGGTAGGCGAGCGGATAGCGTACCCCGTTGAGTGTCATGGCGTCGGGGTAATCCGCCTGGGTCACCTCGCTGGCCTCCCGGGCCAGCAGGGCGGCACGGTCGAACTTGAGGATATCGGGGTTCTCGGCCTCGGCCTGCTTGCGCCACGCCTCGAAGCCCTTGCCGTTATGGATCCCCTCGGGCAGTCGCTCGTCGTAGAAGGCGAAGAGGGTCTCCTCGTCGACCAGGATGTCACGCTTGCGGGCGCGATCCTCGAGGTCCTCGACCTCCTCGATCAGCGCCCGGTTGTGGGCGAAGAATTCGCCGCGGGTCCGGAACTCGCCCTCCACCAGGGCTCGGCGGATGAACAGCTCGCGGGCCTCGCCAGGGGCGATCGCCCCGTAGTTCACGCGCCGGCCACTGACGATGGGCAGGCCGAACAGGGTCACCTGTTCGCTGGCCACCACCTGGGCACGTTTCATCTCCCAGTGGGGCTCGGCATAGCTGCGCTTGACCAGATGGCCAGCCACCGGCTCGATCCAGCGCGGGTCGATCCTGGCCACGCTGCGCGCGAAGAGTCGCGAGGTCTCCACCATCTCGAAGGCCATCAGCCACTTGGGGTTCTTCTTGGCCAGCCCCGAGCCCGGATGGATGACGAACTTGCGGTTGCGGGCCCCCAGGTATTCGCGATTCTCGGTGAGCAGGCCGAGATGCGAGAGCAGCCCCGGGAGCAGCGCGCGATGCAGGGCCACGCCACTCTGGCGCCGCGCCTCGCGGGCGGCCTCCGTCGGCTCACCCTCCTCATTCACGGGGAGAGGGGACGGCGGCGGTACCTCGATCTGCATGTCACGCAGCAGCTGGCGCAGCTGGCGGAAGGTGTCGTGCCATTCGCGCATGCGCAGGTAGTTGATGTAGCGCTCCTTGCACCAACGCCTGAGCTGGTTGCCGGAGAGCGCCTCGCGGGCCGCCTCGAAACCGTGCCAGAGGTTGAGCAGCGCCAGGAAGTCGGACTCGGGGTCCTGCCAGCGGCGATGGGCCTGGTCGGCGGCCTGGCGCTTCTCCGCCGGACGCTCGCGGGGATCCTGTACCGCTAGCCCCGCGACCACGATCAACACCTCGCGCAGGCCGCCCTGCTCGGCGCCGGCCAGCACCATGCGCGCCAGGCGTGGGTCGATGGGCAGGTGGGCCAGCTTGCGCCCGACGGCGGTCAGCCGCTGGGCCTGGTCCACCGCGCCCAGCTCGAACAGCAGCTTGAAGCCGTCGGTGACGAAGCGCGAGTCCGGCGGGTCGACGAAGGGGAACTCCTCGATGCTGCCGAGCTTGAGCGACAGCATGGAGAGGATCACCGAGGCCAGGTTGGTGCGCTGGATCTCGGGGTCGGTGAAGTCGGGGCGGGCGAGGAAGTCCTCCTCGTCATACAGGCGAATGCAGACGCCCTCGGCGATTCGCCCGCAGCGCCCCTTGCGCTGGTTGGCGCTGGCCTGGCTGATCGGCTCCACCGGCAGGCGCTGGATCTTGGAGCGGTAGCTGTAACGGCTGATGCGCACCAGCCCGGGGTCGATCACGTAGCGGATGCCCGGCACGGTGAGCGAGGTCTCGGCCACATTGGTGGAGAGCACGATGCGCCGTCCGGCGTGGGGGGCGAAGACCCGGTTCTGCTCGGCGTTGGAGAGCCGCGCATAGAGCGGCAGGATCTCGGTGCCGCGCAGCTCGGCACGGCGCAGGGTATCGGCGGTCTCGCGGATCTCGCGTTCACCGGGCAGGAACACCAGCACGTCGCGGGGACCATGGCGCCAGCCCTTGTCACGCTCGATGCGCTCGATCTCCTCCACGGCATGCAGGATGCCCTCCTGCAGGGTGCGATCCTCCTCGTCATCGGCGTCACGCACCAGCGGGCGGTAGTGCACCTCCACCGGGTAGGTGCGCCCGGAGACCTCCACCACCGGGGCCGGCGCGGTCTTGCCGCTCCTGTCCGGCAACGCGAAGTGCGCGGCGAAACGCTCCACGTCGATGGTCGCCGAGGTGATGATCACCTTGAGGTCGGGGCGCCGCGACAGCAGGCGCCGCAGGTAGCCGAGCAGGAAGTCGATATTGAGGCTGCGCTCGTGGGCCTCGTCGATGATGATCGCCTCGTAGCGGGTGAGGTCCGGATCGTGGCGGGTCTCGGCGAGCAGGATGCCGTCGGTCATCAGTTTGACCAGGGTGTCATCGCCGCTCTGGTCGGTGAAACGCACCTGGTAACCCACCTGCTCACCCAGCGGCGTCTCGAGCTCCTCGGCCAGGCGCGTGGCCACCGAGCGGGCCGCCAGCCGCCGCGGCTGGGTATGGCCGATCAGCCCGCGCCGCCCCAGGCCCAGCTCCAGGCAGAGCTTGGGCAGCTGGGTGGTCTTGCCGGAGCCGGTCTCGCCGGCCACCACCACTACCTGGTGGTCGCGCAGGGCCGCCAGGATATCCTCGCGGCGCTCTACTACCGGCAGCTCGGGCGGGTAGTTCAGCGCCACCGGCCGCGACGTGCGGCGCTCCACCAGGCCACGGGAGCGCGCCATGGCCTTCTCCACCTCGGCCAGGCCGCGGTCCACCGGCTTGCCCTCCTTCAGGCGACGCGACAGCCCCTTGAGACGCTTCTCCAGGGTCAGATGTTCGCGCAGCAGCACGCCATCCAGCCCTCGGCGCAGCTGGCGCAGGCGGTCGGCATCGGACAGGTGGCGAGGGGTAACGGCGGGGGTCTCGTCGGACACGGCAACTCCGGTCAGGGCTGACAATAACGCCCGCGCCGGGGGCTCCGGCGCGGGCGCTTCATTGTAACGCCGCGGCCATGGCGGCGGCCAATCATGGCCATTGAAACATGAGCTATCGCAGTTACCCGTACCAAGGGGCGCTGGGGACAAGTCGTAGAGGAGGTCCGAGGACCAGGGATGGCCGAGGTAGCGTACAGGGAAGTATTTACAGCGCCTCCTCGTAGGCTTGTCGCCAGATCAGCCCCGAGCCAACAAGCTGCCTACTTCGCCCCGCTCGCCTTCTCCCGCTCCTCGTCACGCAGTTGGCGGCGCATGACCTTGCCCACATTGGTCTTGGGCAGCTCGTCACGTACCTCGACGGTGCGCGGGACCTTGTAGCCGGTGAGCTCCTTCTTGCACCAGGCGCGCAGCGCCTCGGGGTCGATCTCGGCACTGCCGCGGGGCACCACGAACAGCTTGATCGCCTCGCCGCTGGCCTCGTCGGGTACCCCCACCGCCGCCGACTCGAGCACGTCGGGGTGCTGGGCCACCACGTCCTCGATCTCGTTGGGATAGACGTTGAAACCCGAGACCAGGATCATGTCCTTCTTGCGGTCGACGATGCGGATATAGCCGTCCTCCTGGAGCACGGCGATATCGCCGGTATGGAACCAGCCTCCCGCGTCGATCACCTGGGCGGTCTCGTCATCGCGGTTCCAGTAGCCCTTCATCACCTGGGGACCCTGGACACAGAGCTCGCCCGCCTCGCCGAAGGCCAGGTCATTGCCGTCGGCATCCACCACCTTGACCCGGGTACCGGCCACCGGCTTGCCGATGGTCCCCAGCTGGATGGCATCCACCGGGTTGAAGCTGACCACCGGTGAGGTCTCGGTTAGCCCGTAGCCCTCGGCGATGTCGCAGCCGGTGACCTCCTTCCAGCGCTCGGCCACCGGCTTGGTCAGCGCCATGCCCCCGGAGATGGTCAGGTGCAGCCTGGAGAAGTCCAGCGAGCGGAAGTCCTCGCGGTTGCACAGCGCGTTGAACAGGGTATTGAGGCCAATGAAAGCGGTGAAGGGCACCTTGCGCAGCTCCTTGACGAAGCCCGGCAGGTCGCGCGGATTAGTGATCAGCAGCGAATGGTTGCCGGTCTCCATCAGGAACAGACAGTTCACCGTGAAGGTGTAGATGTGGTAGACGGGCAGCGGCGCGATCACCACCTCATTGCCGTGATCGAGGCCGGGACCGATGGCCTGGCCGGCCTGGAGCATGTTGGCCACCAGGTTGCGATGGGTGAGCATGGTGCCCTTGGCAAGCCCCGTGGTACCGCCGGTGTACTGCAGCGCGGCGATATCATCGAGGTCGCGCTCCACGTCGTGGTGCTGGCGTGCGGCGCCCTCCTTCAGTGCCTGTCGCAGCGGCGTGTGTCCGGGAAGCCGGAAGGCCGGCACCAGCTTCTTGACGTGCTTGACCACCAGGTTGATCAGCGGCCGCCGGGGAAAGTCATGCAGGTCGGCCAGTTCGGTCACCACCACGTGCTGGATATCGGTGCGTTCGATGATCTTCTCGAGCTTGTCGGCCATGTTGGCGAGGATCACGATCGCCTTGGCGCCGGCGTCCTTGAACTGGTGGGCCATCTCCCGCTCGGTGTAGAGCGGGTTGGTGTTGACCACCACCAGCCCGGCACGCATGGCGCCGAACACCGCCACCGGAAACTGCAGCACGTTGGGCAGCTGGATGGCGATGCGGTCGCCCGGCTGCAGGGTGGTCTCGTGCTGCAGCCAGGCCGCGAAGTCGCCGGAGAGGCGATCCAGATCGGCGAAGCTCAACGTCTGGCCCATGCAGCTGAAGGCCGGCTTGTCGGCATACTTGCCCACCGCGGCGTGGAAGATATCGGTGACCGAGCGGTATGCCTCCATGCCTTCGAGCTCGGGGCCTTCGAGAATGGGGGCGTGGGCATGTTCACTCATGACGTGTCTCCGCAATATCGCCGATGCGCCATCGACGCTTGTTGTTTTCCCGTGGCTACCTTACTACCGCGCCTGGAGCGCTGTAAAACGATCGATTCAAACTACCGTTTGCAGCGCTCGCCGGCAACTATGCCGACGCCTGGTGACTGCCGAAGCGCGCGCAGATCTGGCCGTCGCGCCACACCAGCAGCTCACCGGGCACCATGCGCTCCCACGCCTCGTTGTCGGTCAGCGGCTCGGTGGCGATCACCGAGACAATGTCGTGGGTAGTGGTGTGCTCGGCGAAATTCACCGTCAGCTCGGCGTCGGAGAGGCTGGCCCTGCCGAAGGGGGCTCGCCGGGTGATATGCGCCAGCTTCGTCGAGCAGAAGGTGTAGAGGTAGTCACCGTCGGCCAACAGCAGGTTGAACACGCCCAGGCCCCGCAGCCGCTCGCAGAGCTGGTGCAGCAGCCGCCACAGGCCCTCACGCTGCTCGGCACTTTCCGGACGCTCAGGAAAACGCTGGCGCAGCTCGCCGAGCAACCAGCAGAAGGCGTGCTCGCTGTCGGTGTCACCCACCGGCCGGTAGAAGGTCAGCGGCAGCGATTGCCAGCCGGCGAGTTGGCCATTGTGGGCATAGCACCAGGGCTGGCCCCACATCTCGCGCACGAAGGGGTGGGTATTGGCCAGGCGAACCTGGCCGACATTGGCCTGGCGGATATGGCTGATCACGATATGCGACTTGATCGGGTAGTCGCAGATCAACCGGGCGATGGGCGAGCGCACCGAGGGGTGCGGGTCGCGGAAGTCGCGATAGCCGCCCTCCTCGTAGAAAGCGATGCCCCAGCCGTCGCGATGCGGTCCGGTGCCTCCACCGCGATGCAGGAAACCGGTAAAGCTGAAGCAGATGTCGGTCGGCACGTTGGCACTCATGCCCAGCAGTTCACACATGGGGGTCCTCCCGATGGGCGCGGTGTCGCTGGCGGCGGCGTCCACGCAGCATGAACAGCAGCAGTGCCACCAGCAGCAGGCCTGCGGCCACGGCCCAGGCCAGCGGCCGAGCGGCCAGTGCCGCGAGGTGCGGCAGCCAGCTCGTGCGCCAGCGCTGGATGCCGGCCGCAATCAGTTCATTGAGGGTAGCGACGAGGCGTTCCACGGTACCACCGGACGCCTCGTCGGCGCCGCGCCCGGTGGTGAGGTCCTGATGGAAACGCTCCGAGGAGAGCTCGCCATCCGCGGCGGCGAGATCGAGGCCGGTGGCCGACTCGGCAAACAGCAACAGGCGTGGCAGGCGCAGCGCATGGGTCTCGCCCTCCAGCTCCACCTCGGCACCCAGCAGCAGCGGACGACTGACGCTGTCGTCCAGCTCGGGGAGCGCGATCGTCCAGCGCCGCTCGCCCAGCGGTTCGACGGCGAGGCGATCACCGGCGAGCTCGGCCCAGAGGCGGGTGTTGGCGTGCCCCAGCTCGGGGTGGCGCGCCGCCATTACCACCCGCTGCGACTCGGGCTCATGGCTTGCCACCAAGGGGGCCAGCAGGTTGATCGCCTGGACGCGCTGTCGGACAAAGCCCTCGGCCTCGGCGCTGATGACCAGGCTGGCGGTGCCGGGCAGCGAAGGAGGCCGCAGCACTCCGCGGAAGCGCCCACCGTCACGCGCAAGGGTCGTCGCCGACTGCACCTCACCGCCGTCGGCGATGAGTTCGGCGCGCAGCGCGAGCTCCTCGAGTTCGCCATCGAAGGGCAGACCATTGCGCGCAAGCCACGCCTCCACCGACAGCGGGAAGCCCAGGAAGGCCGTGGCCGGCAACTTGCCCGTACGCAGGGCCAGCGCCGAGGCGACCCCGATGCGACTCTCGTCGGTGATCTCGCCCTCGACACGCCACTCGCCGGGGCTGGGCTCGGGCACCCGCAGCAGGTCGAAGCGCGGCTCCACCTGCCAGCGACCGCCCGGGGGCGGAGTGGCGGCGCGATACTCGCTGCCGTCCGGGCCCACCAGTACCAGCGGCTCGGCGCCGGGCTCGTGGAAGAGCAGCGCCGAGAAGGACTCGATGCCCGGCTCGATGCGAAATTGCCCGTTCTCCAGGGGGATGCTGTCGGCGGGGAAGATGCGTTCGACGATATCCAGGAAGGCACCCAGCAGGCTCTCGGGAGAGGCCACCAGGGCCGGCAGACCACCGGTCGTGCGCGAAAGCGATTCGACCAGCGCCATGTCGGCCTGGTCGGAGAAGGCGATGGCGTGAACCACCACTCCCTCGTCGGCCAGGCCCGGCGCCAGCTCTTCGAGCAGTCGCCGGCGCGAGGCGTCATCCACCTCGGGCTTGGCGCCGCGGGAGGTCGACAGGTCGATCACCCCATCGGTAAGAAGTACCAGATGACGCCAGCCGTCCGCCTCGGGGGCCGCGGCGCGGCGCACCGCGCTCTCGATATCGGTATAGGGCTGCACGCCGGCGAGGCGCGGACGCAGCTGGCGGGCGTCGGCGCGCCAGTCGCCATCCACCTCACCCCGAGGCAGGGGGTTGGCCACGGTCTCGCCGAAGGTCCACACGCCGGCGGTGGTTCCCTCGGGCAGCAGCGAGACCAGCAGTTCCAGGGCGCTGGCGCTGAGCCGCTCGGGGTCATTGGTGCGCATGCTGCCGGAGACGTCGATGATCACGCGCACTTCCGGCCGGCTCTCTACCGCCTGTGCCAATGCGGCAGGGGCCAGCAGCGCACACAGGCAGACAAGCACCAGCCAGCCGCCGATGCGTCGTCCTGCCAAGCCCCGGGCTCTGCTGGCCATCCTGGCCTCCTTATTCAATCACCCCTGGTCGAACACCCCTAGCCGATCACCGGCTCCCGGCGCTCGGCACCACGCCGATCGTCGGCATCATCCGCGGGCTCCTGCCTGACTTGCGCCCCGTCACGCCGCCTGCCGAGCCACCACAGCAGAATCCCGAAGACAGCCCCCAGCCCCGCGCCCAGCAGCGTCAGGGTCAGGGCCGGCATCAACGCCTCGGCATTGCGTTCCAGGAAGGCCACCGTCGCCACGACCACCGCGGGCGCGAGGCCGGTATAGAAATCCCCCTCCTCGAGCAGCGGCAGGCGGAAGCGCGCCGGCATCCACATCACACCCGCCACCAGCCAGGTGATCGGCAGCCGCAGCAGTCGCGGCAGGAAGGCCAGCCCCAGGTAGCCTGTGAGCAATACCACCAGCGACAATACGCCGTAGCTCAGCCATAGTAGGCTCATCGATTCGGTAATAGGCATTGCCACCTCACTTTTCTCTCATTCGAGTATGGTACATCCCGCGCCATGAAAGCACAGCCGCCGCAGCACCCCGACCGCCCCCTTTCCTCACCGGTTTCTCGCTTACGTCGTCCGGACGACCCCGAGTGGCACTGGCTGGAGGCGCGCGAGGACCCGGAGGTAACCGGCTTCCTGGAGGCCGCCAACGCCGAGTGCGATGCCTGGTTTGCCCCGCTGGAGGACCTCGTCGAGCGCCTCTACCACGGCCACCTGGCGCGTCGCGAGCTCGCCGTCCACGGCCTGCGCACGCCGCTGGACCACTATACTTACTGGAGCGAGACCGCCGCCGATGCCGACTATCCGGTGTGGTGGCGCCACCCCAATGGCAAGCCCGACCGCGCCACGCCCTTCCTCGACCTGGAGGCCCGCGCCGCGGCCCACGACTTCCTCGAGCTAGGCGACATGGCCCTGTCGCCTGACGAGCGCTGGCTGGCCTGGACCGAGGACACCACCGGCGACGAGATGTTCGACCTCTTCCTGGCCCGACTCCCCGACGGCGACCCCGTGCGCCTGCTGGAGGGCATCGGCGCCGAGCTGAGCTGGGCCGAGGACGATGCCACCCTGCTGTTTACCCGCTACGACGCCACCCAGCGCCCCGAGAGCGTATGGCGCCTGGGGCTGACCGAGGGCGAGGCGGACGAACCCGTGCTGGTGCTGCGCGAGGAGGACCCGGAGTTCTGGCTGGGCCTGGGCAAGACCCGCTCCCGGGAGTGGCTGGTGCTGGAGAGCGCCTCCAAGGACACCAGCGAGTGCCACCTGATACCGGCCCATGCCCCGGCCACGCCACCACGCTGCTTCCGTCCACGGGAGAGCGGCGTGGAACTCGCCCTGGACCATCGCCCCGGCCACTTCTACCTGCTGCACAACCGCGGCGCGACCCATTTCCGCCTCGACCGGCTGGCGGAGTCGCGCCTCGACAGCGGCGCCGACGCCGAACGCTGGCAACCGCTGATCGCCCACCGCGACAGCCATACCCTGGAGGGCGTCGACGCCTTCAGCTGGGGGCTGGTGATCACCGAGCGCGACCATGACGAGGCCCAGGTGCACCTGAGGGTCATGGAGTTCGACCCCGACCACGCCGTCACCCGGGACGAACGCCTGCCGCTGCCGGAGACGCCCTGCAGCCTGGCGCTGGGCGACGAGCCCCACTTCGACAGCCGCCGCCTACGCCTGCGCGAGGAGTCCTTCGTGCTGCCGGTCAGCTGGATCGAGCACGACCTGGACAGCGGGGCGCGCCGCCTGCTCAAGCAGCAGCCGATCCACGGCGACCTCACACCCGAGCAGCTCGCCTGCGAGCGGCTCTGGGCGACCTCCCACGACGGCGAGCGCATCCCGGTCTCGGTGGTGATGCGCGCCGACCTGGTCGGCCACCCGTTGCCGACCCTGCTCTATGGCTACGGCGCCTACGGCGAGGTGCTGGATCCCTGGTTCTCGGTGGCCCGCCTGGAGCTGCTCTCCCGCGGCGTGGCCTTTGCCGTGGCCCACGTGCGAGGCGGTGGCGACCGTGGCGAGCCCTGGTACCTGGCCGGCAAGCTCGAGCACAAGGCCAACAGCTTCCGCGACTTCCTGGCCGCACGCGACGCCCTGGTGGAGCACGGCATCGGCAACGGCGAGCGCATCGCGGCCTACGGCGCCAGCGCCGGCGGCCTGCTGGTGGGTGCCAGCCTCAACCTGGCACCGGAGGCCTTCTGTGCGGCAGTGCTCGACGTGCCCTTCGTGGACGTGCTGCGCACCATGGAGAACCCCGACCTGCCGCTGACCACCGCCGAATACACCGAGTGGGGCAACCCCGACGACCCCGATGCCCGGCGGCGCATCGGCGCCTACTCACCGCTGGACAACCTCGCCAAGGCCCCCTACCCCACGCTGTTCCTGCAGGGCAGTTGGCACGACACCCGGGTGCCCTACTGGGAGCCGGCCAAGCTCTATGCGCGGCTTACCGAACTGGGAAGCGCACGCGGGCCGGTGCTGCTGCGCACCGACATGGCCGCCGGCCACGGCGGTGCCTCGGGTCGTTTCAAGGCATGGCACGACGGCGCCCGCCAGGACGCCTATATCCTCTGGGCGCTGGGCGTGGTGCATCTCGAAGCCTAGCCTGCTGCGCAACGGGGGGAGCCGAGGGCTGCCCCCCCGGACAATCAATCGATGGGTATCACCGCGATGATGTGGTCCTCGTAGTGCTCCTCGGGGACCCCGCGGCTGGAGACGGCGAAGCTGCGCACGCTGACGCCCTTGCGATGGACTCGCTCGGGATCGCCGCTGAGCAGCGGATGCCAGGCGGCCAGCTTGCGCCCCTCGGCGACCCGACGGTAGGCGCAGGAGCGGGGCAGCCAGCGAAACTCGTCTACCCGCTCCGGCGTCAGCTGGGTGCACTCCGGCACCCGCGCCAGACGATTGGGATAGTCGCTGCAGCGGCAGCTGTGGATATCCAGCAGCTCGCAGGCCAGGTTGAGCACCGCCAGTTCGCCGGTCTCGTCATCCTGGAACTTGAGCAGGCAGCACTGGCCGCAGCCGTCGCAGAGCGCCTCCCACTCCTCGGCGGTGAGCTCCTCGAGGGGATACTGCTCCCAGAAACGTTCTCGCATGGCACCTTCCAGTCATCCTGCTGAAGAGCAGGCATATCGGGGCTGACCCGGTGACAGGCCTGCGAGGAGGCGCTGTGAATACCTCCCTGTACGCTACCGACGCCTTCCCTGGCGTAGGACCTCCTCTTCGGCCTGCCCCCGGCGCCCCTGGGTTAAGAGGGGTTCCCGCAGCGTCGGGCGCGATAAAGCGAGCTTCGCGCGGCGCCGGGCACTATAAAGCGGGTTTCGCGCGGCGTCGGGCGCGATAAATCAGTACCGCGCCTCGGTGGGGGTGCGGTAGAGATCCAGTAGGTACTCCTCCTTGGCGGGGGGCATCTGCAGGTAGAACCCCTTGTCGCGGATCGCCTGCATCACCTCGTCGGCGCGGGCACGGCCCAGCCGCTTCTCGGGGCTGAGGATCAGCGTCATGGCCGGCTGCGGCTTGCCGAAGCGCGCAAGCAGCGGCTCGGGCACGCGCTCCACGCCCTCGCGCTTGTCGACGTAGAGATACATCTCCTCCTTGAGCGGACTCTTGAACACCTGGCACAGCAGCCGGTTGCCGGATAGGCGGTCGTCATTCATCACGCTAGCTCCTCCAGGGCCTTCACCAGGCCCGCATTCAGGCGTTCGCCGCGCCAGCCCTGTGGCAAGGGCAGGGCTTCTCCCTCCAGGTGGGCGGTCAGCAGGGCTTCCAGGTCGCGGCGACGCAACAGCACCTCCGGGGCCAGCCCAAGCGCCTCGGCCTCGGCATTGACCACCTTCTTCAGCGCCTTGATGCCGCGCTTGAACTCGGGCTCCATGGGTGACGGCAGCTCGCCGGGCAACTCGGCCGCGTCGCAATGCCGCGCCTCGGCTACCAGGGCCAGCAGGGTATCGCCGTCGCGCTTGACCAGGCTCGGCTTGACGTCCTCGAGCCGCGATAGCTCGAAGCGGTTCTCCGGCATCGCCTCGGCGATGGCGAACAGCACACGGTCGTGAACCAGCCAGCCCCGCGGCAGGTTGCGGGCACGTGCCTCGCCTTCGCGCCAGGTGGTCAGTCGCCGGTAGGCCTCGATCTGGCGTGGCGCCAGGCGCCACAGCTGGCGCTGGCGCAGGTACCACTGGCCGTCGGCGGCCACGCTGCGCTCGGCCTGGGCCAGCATCGCCTCGCCGTCGGCCTCCAGCCAGTCGCGGCGCCCCAGGCGCTCGAGCTCGCGGCACTGCTGCTCCCACACCTGCACCAGGTAGACCACATCCAGGGCGGCGTACTGGCGCTGTGTCTCGGAGAGCGGGCGCACCAGCCAGTCGGAGCGGGTCTCGTCCTTGGGCAGGCTCTCGCCGACCCAGTGCTCCACCAACTTCTGGTAGCCCATGGCGGGATTGTCGCCGAGCAGCCCCTGGGCGACCTGGGTATCCACCAGCGGACGCGGTGTCACCCCGGCCCAGCGCGTGAAGACTTCCAGGTCCTCGCTGGCGGCGTGAAGCAGCTTGAGCGGGCCCTCGGCCAGCAGGCGGCGGAAGGCATCGGTGCAGGCCACGGCCTGGGGGTCGACCAGCCAGGCCGGGCCTCCGGCGGAGAACTGGATCAGCGCCGGCACCGGGTAGAAGGTGTTCTCGCGGAAGAACTCGGTATCCAGGGCGATGACATCGGCGTCGGCCACCGCCTGGCAGGCGGCATCCAGGGCCTCGGGGGTATCGATCCAGTGAATCTCGGGGGTCAGGGGCATCGGGGTTCCGGCAGTGTTGAAAGGGAACGAGGCGAGCCGGCGTGGGCTCAGTCGCCTCGGAACGGCAGGCGGCCATTGAAGGCACGACTCAGGGTGCCACCGTCGACATACTCCAGCTCGCCACCCATGGGCACGCCATAGGCGAGGCGCGACAGGCGTACGCCGTGGGCCGTGAGCTGGGCGGCAATATAGTGGGCGGTGGCCTCCCCCTCGACCGTGGGGTTGGTAGCGAGTATCACCTCCTCGACCCCCTCCTCGGCGACCCGCGACACGAGGGCGTCGAGGCCCAGGTCCTCGGGGCCGATGCCGTCGAGGGGCGAGAGATGGCCGTGCAGCACGAAGTAGCGGCCGCGATAACCGCCGGCCTCCTCGATGGCGAGCTGGTCTGCGGGCGACTCCACCACGCAGAGCAGGCCATCGTCACGACGGGTGCTCTCGCACAACGCGCATACCTCATCCTCGGTGAGGGTGCGACAGCGCCGGCAGTAGCCGACGCGCTCCAGGGCATCCTCGAGCACCGCGGCCAGGCGCCGCCCACCGTCGCGGTCGCGCTCCAGCAGGTGCATGGCCATGCGCTGGGCGGTCTTGGGCCCCACGCCGGGCAGCACCCGCAGCGACTCCATCAACTTCTCGATGAGGGGTGAAAAGCTCATCGTCAGAACGGCATCTTGAAACCGGGCGGCAGATTAAGGCCAGCGGTCGCCTCTTCCATCTTGGCCTTGGAGTTGGCCTCGACCTTGCGCACGGCATCATTCACCGCGGCGGCCAGCAGGTCCTCGAGCAGTTCCTTGTCCTCCTCCATGACGCTCTGGTCGATATCCACCTTGCTGACATCGTGGCGGCCATTCATGGTCACCTTGACCATGCCCGCGCCCGCCTCGCCCAGCACCTCGGCGCGGGCGACCTCCTCCTGGACGCGCTGCATCTTCTCCTGCATCTCCTGGGCCTGCTTCATGATGTTGCCCATTCCACCCTTGTTGAACATGGTGTGTCCTCTCTGGTCGTCTAATGTAGGTCGCCGGCGGGTTTCACCGTGGACTCGATCAGCCGGGCGCCGAAGGCCTGCTGAAGTTGCAGTACATGGGGGTCGCTCCCCAGCGCCTCAACCGCGGCGGCATGACGCTGGGCCGCCAGACGTTCGGCCTGCTGGCGGGGAGTCTCGAGGCTCGACGGAATCTCTCCCTCCTCGACCACCAGCCGACGCGGGACGCCGTGCTCGGCCAGGGCCTGCTGCATGCGCTCGATATGGATCTCGGCGCGCATGGCGGAGAGGGTCGGGTCGAGGCGCAGCTTCAGCCGCTCGCCGTCATCCTCCTCCACCACACAGCCGGCGGCCAGGTTGCGGGTCAGGCCACCCAGGCCCAGCGCCTCGAAGCCGGCCAGCCAGTCGGCGTGGCTGAAGCGACCATCCGCTGCGTTTGACACCGCCGCCGGCTCGGGTTCCGCGGCATCGGGGGCGGCGGCCTGATCGGCCGATGAGGAGTCAGGTGGTGGGGTATCCTCGACGGCTGCAGAGGGCTCGAGCGGTGCCGCGTCGACAGGCGGCGTTGGCGGCCGGGATGCCGCAGGCTCTGGCTCTGGCTCTGGCTCTGGCTCTGGCGGCGATGATGTTGCCGGGCCCGACTCGGGTGCCGGGTCGGCCTCGACCCAGGGCGGCGGCGCGACCGGCTCGGCGGGAGGCTCGCTCGGCGGCGACGGTTCCCGGGAGCGCGATTCGGGAGCCGGCTC
>NZ_JAJSPA010000044.1:0-27915 GCF_021282295.1 Halomonas sp. G15
CCCTGGAGGCCGCGGCCGAGGGGCAGGCGGCAGCCGTCTCCGCGTTGCAGGCGCGCCTGGCGGGCATGGGCAACCGCCCGGAGCGCCGCGCCGCGCTCTGTTGATCAGGGCTCGAGGTTGATCAGGGCTCGAGGTTGATCAGGACTCGAGCAGTGCCTGGATCTCCTCGGCGCTGGCCACCTTGCCTTCGATCACCACCTCGCCGTCGACGCCCAGCGCCGGGGTGCGCATCACCCCCTTGTCGATGATGGCGTTCATGTCGGTGACCTTCTCGATCTCGACGGTGAGGCCCAGGGTCTCGGCGGCCTGCTGGGCGTTGGCGGTCAGCTGCTCGCACTTCTTGCAGCCCTTGCCGTAGATGCTCAGTTTCATGGTGCGCTCCTGTTGGAAGGGTCGTGCTCTGGAATGACCTGAGTCAGGGCCACAGCTGGCCATAGAGATAGCCGGTCAGGGTCGCCATGACCACCACCAGCGTGCAGTAGACCACGGTCTTCTGGGTACCCATGATGGTGCGGATCACCAGCATGTTGGGTAGCGACAGTGCGGGGCCGGCCAGCAGCAGCGCCAACGCCGGGCCCTTGCCCATGCCGTTGCCGATCAGGCCCTGAACGATGGGCACCTCGGTGAGGGTCGAGAAGTACATGAAGCCGCCCAGCAGCGAGGCCAGGAAGGTGGACTGGAAACCGTTGTCGCCCACCGCCATCACCACCCACTCGGAGGGGATCAGCCCCTCCTCCCCGGGGCGCCCCAGCAGAAGCCCGGCCACGAAGACCCCGGCCAGCAGCAGCGGCATGATCTGCTTGGTGAAGTCCCAGCTCTGCTCGGCCCACTCGCGGTCCTCTTCGCGCAGGGTGGCGATCAGCATGATGCCGATGATGCCCACTGCGAAGGCGAGCTCCGGCACGCCCGGCACCAGCAGGGCGGCCAGCGCCACGGCGCTGGTCAGCATCGCCACCTGGCGCAGCGGCCAGCCCCAGCGGCGCATCAGCAGCAGGGCGAAGAGCCCGCCGAGCACCGCGGTGATCTGCCACTTCCAGGCGTGGATGGCCATCCAGGTGGGACTGTCGGCGGCGGCCCAGTTGGCGAACACCAGGATGCCCACCATCAGGCCGAAGAAGGCCGCTACCTGGCCCAGCGGACGGCCGTCGTCATCGACGCCGAAGCCGCGAGCACTCTGCTGGCTGCGCGCCAGCTCTTCGCGCCGATAGATCAGGTGCATGATCACGCCGATCACCACCGCGAAGAAGATGGCGCCGATGGCCCGCGCCAGGCCCAGTTCCAGGCCCAGCACCTTGGCGGTGACCACCACCGCCATGACGTTGATCGCCGGCCCCGAGTAGAGGAAGGCCACCGCCGGCCCCAGGCCGGCGCCACGCTTGTAGATGCCACCGAACAGCGGCAGCACGGTGCAGGAGCAGACCGCCAGCAGCATCCCCGACACCGAGGCCATGCCGAAGGCCACCGGCTTGGGCGCCGCCGGGCCCAGGTAGCGCATCACCGCACCCTGGCTGAGGTAGGCGGCCATGGCCCCGGCGATCAGGAAGGCCGGCAGCAGGCACAGGATCACATGCTCCTGGGCGTACCAGTGGGTCAGCCGGATGCCCTCCAGCACGGCGTTGTCGAAGCGAGCCGTGCCGGCGGGCAGGAAGTAGATCAGCAGGAAGATCCCCACCACGGCGCCGATCCAGCGGACCTGGTCGGGGTTCTCCCTGGCCAGCCACAGTAGTCGCCTGGCAAAGGGGGCAGCGGGTTGAGTGTCCGGCATGAGAGGCCTCGTGTCGTAGGCGTCGAGAGGTCTCTTTAATATATATGCCTATGCATATATTTAATAGCGAGACTTGATGTCGCCTTGACCCGCGTCAACAGGGAGAGGCGCGGTCACTCACCTCGATGGCCATGGCTCAGCCCTTCGCCGCAGCGGTGGCCGGGAAGTGATGGCGCGTCCTGTTGGCGATGCGCACCAGTGCCAGCATCAGCGGCACCTCCACCAGCACCCCCACCACCGTGGCCAGTGCGGCGCCGGACTGCAGGCCGAAGAGGGCGATGGCGGCGGCCACGGCCAGCTCGAAGAAGTTGCTGGCGCCGATCATGGCGCCGGGGGCGGCGACGTTGTGGGGCACCTTCCACGCCTTGGCCCAGCCGTAGGCGATGAAGAAGATCAGGAAGGTCTGGAGGATCAGCGGGATGGCGATCAGCACGATATGCAGCGGCGCCTCGAGGATCACCTCGCCCTGGAAGGCGAACAGCAGCACCAGGGTGATGATCAGCCCGATGGGGGTGATCGGCCCTACCTTCTTCATGAAAACGTTGTCGTACCACTCGCTGCCGTGGCGGGCGATCAGGGCTCGCCGGGTAACATAGCCCGCTGCGAGCGGGATCACGATGTAGAGCACTACCGACAGGGCCACCGTGTCCCAGGGTACCTGGATGTTGGAGACTCCGAGCAGGAAGACCACGATGGGGGCGAAGGCGAACAGCATGATCAGGTCGTTGAGGGCGACCTGCACCAGGGTGTAGGCGGCATCGCCGCGGGTCAGGTAGCTCCACACGAACACCATGGCGGTGCAGGGCGCCGCTCCCAGCAGGATGGCGCCGGCGAGGTACTGGCTAGCCAGGGGCTCGGGAATTAGCGGCTGGAAGACCACCATCAGGAAGAACCAGGCGATGGCGAACATGGTGAAGGGCTTGATCAGCCAGTTCACCGTGGTGGTGATGATCAGCCCCTTGGGCTGGCTGCGCACGCCGAGCACGGCGGAGAAGTCGATTTGCGCCATCATCGGGAAGATCATCGCCCATATCAGGATCGCCACCGGGATCGACACCTGGGCATATTCGAAGCGCGATAGCGTCTCGGGGATCGCCGGGGCGAACTGGCCGAGCAGCACCCCGGCGACGATGGCCAGTGCCACCCACACCGAGAGGAAGCGCTCGAAGAGCCCCATGCCCTCCGAGGTGTTGGGCGAATGGGATTCCTGATGAGTGGTCATGGTGAGACTCCTGTCAGATGGCGCGCTGGTTTACCCGGGCGGAGAGCTCGGCGGCCGACTCCTTGCGTTCGGAGTAGCGGTCGGTGAGCGCTTCACTGCGGCCGCGGACCAGCAGCGTGAACTTCACCAGCTCCTCCATGACGTCGACGATGCGGTCATAGAAGGGCGAGGGCTTCATGCGGTCGTTGTCGTCGAACTCCATGAAGGCCCTGGGCACCGAGGACTGGTTGGGGATGGTGACCATGCGCATCCATCGCCCCAGCACGCGCAGCTGGTTGACCGTGTTGAACGACTGGGAGCCGCCGCACACCTGCATCACCGCCAGGGTCTTGCCCTGGGTGGGGCGTACCGCGCCCAGCGCCAGGGGAATCCAGTCGATCTGCGCCTTCATGATGCCGGTCATGGCGCCGTGGCGCTCGGGTGAGCACCACACCATGCCTTCGGCCCACTCGGCCAGCGTGCGCAGCTCTGCCACCTTGGGGTGGCTTGCCTCTTCGGCGTCCGGCAGCGGCAGGCCGCGCGGTTCGAAGATGCGTGTTTCGGCGCCCATGGCGTGCAGCAGCCGGGCGGCTTCCTCCACCGCCAGGCGGCTGAAGGAGCGCTGCCTGAGCGAGCCGTAGAGCAGCAGGATGCGCGGCGCATGCTCGCGGTCCACGGGTATGCCCAGGCTGGCCGCTTCGGGCACCCGGAACAGTTCTCGGTCGATATTCGGCAGGTCGTCGAGGGGATGGGGCGTCACGGGGTGTCTCCTTGTGGGGCCTCTTCCCGGAGGGCACGAAGGTGAATCTCCTCAAGGATCTACCAAAATATATGGAAATCCATATGTAATCAATGCCACCACCCGGACACCAGAGCGTTGCGCTGGTCCGGGGCGCGCTGGAAGGACGGCGAGGCCCCGCTGGCCTGGGGCGTCAGCGTGGGCGGTTTCGGTCTGGCCATCGGGTCGCTGGCCAACCGGATCGTCCTGCGTCTGGGCAAGCGGCCCGGGTTGTGGTGGGAGTTCCATCGCTGGTCGCTGCCCATGCTGGCAATGGGCCTGGCGCTTGCCCTTGCGCTGGAGCAGCTGATGGGAGCCTGAGACGGCCCCGGAGGGGTCATGGCCGGTCGGGCAAGAAGTTGGCCACGAGGACGGCGAGCACCTCCGGGCACTCACGGTGGGGAACGTGGCCGCAGGGCAGGAGTCGCGGCTCGGCGGGCCCCGGGGTCCTGGACGCGATGCGACGCGGCTGCGCCAGGGAGCCGTACTCGTCGTGCTCGCCGTGGATCGCCAGGGTCGGGCAGCGCACCCGGGCCAGGGCGTCGTCGAGGGTCCAGCCGTCGAAGGCCTCGGAGTGCCAGTTGTCGACCCAGCTCTTCAGTACCCACTCGGCCTTGTCGCCGTGGTAACGCGCGAGCCGCCTCATCGCGCCCGGCTCGGCGAAGGCCGACTCCGCCTCGCGGATGCCGGCCAGGGTGAGCGGCTCGATGGTGGCCAGGGCCGCCACCGTTACCAGCGCCTCGCAGGCCTCGGCATGGGCACCGGCGATCTCGACCGCCATGCCGCTGCCCACGCTGTGCCCCAGCAGCACGAAACGCTCTAGCGCGAGCGCCTCGCGCAGCGTGGCGAAGCTGCCGCTGGCCTCGTCGGCGACGAAGGTGGCCGGCTGGGGGCCGGGGTAGGGGGCCGACTCGCCGTAGCCGAGCCGGTCATAGGCGATCACCTCGCGGCCGCTGGCCTCGGCGAGGAGGGCAGGGAAGTCTCGCCACAGGGCGATACAGCCCAGCGAGTCATGGAGCAGCACGATGGGGCTGCCCGCCGGCGTTGCCTCCACCGGCTGCCAGCGGGCGACTTGGATGTCGCCCGCCGGGGTCTTCAGGGTGAAGGCCTCCATCAGTCGACCAGCTCGACCGCCACCGCGGTGGCCTCACCGCCGCCGATGCACAGGCTGGCGATGCCGCGCTTGCCGCCTCTGGTGCGCAGGGCGTGGATCAGGGTGGCGATGATCCGCGAGCCGGTGGAACCGATGGGGTGGCCCTGGGCGCAGGCACCGCCGAAGACGTTGACCTTGTCATGGGGGATGTCGAGCCCGTCCATGGCCAGCAGGGTGACCACCGCGAAGGCCTCGTTGATCTCGAACAGATCGACGTCATCCACTGTCCAGTCGAGCTTCTTCATCAGCTTGTCGATGGCGCCTACCGGGGCGATGGTGAACTCGCTGGGGTGCTGGGAGTGGGTGCTGTGGCCCAGCATGCGCGCCAGCGGCTTGGCGCCGAGGCGCTCGGCGGCGGCGCCGCTGGCCAGGATCAATGCCGAGGCACCGTCGGAGATGGAGCTGGAGTTGGCCGCGGTGATGGTGCCCTCCTTGGCGAAGGCGGGGCGTAGCGAACGGATCTTGTCGAGCTTGGCCTGGAAGGGCTGCTCGTCGTGACTGACGATGGTCTCGCCCTTGCGGTCGCTGACGGTGACCGGCGCCATCTCGGCATCCAGGTGGCCGGCGTTGGTGGCTTCCATGGCGCGTTCCAGGGAGGCGATGGCGAAGTCGTCCAGGCGCTCGCGGCTGTAGTCGCGGGCCGTGGCGACGTCCTGGGCGAAGACACCCATCAGCTTGCCGGTCTCGGCGTCTTCCAGGCCGTCCAGGAACATGTGGTCCTTCAGCTCACCGTGGCCCAGGCGGTAGCCGGTACGTGCCTTGGTCAATACGTGGGGGGCGTTGGACATGGACTCCATGCCGCCGGCCAGCATCACCTCGGCGCTGCCGGCACGGATCAGATCATGTGCCAGCATGGTGGCCTTCATGCCCGACCCACACAGCTTGTTGATGGTGGTGGCGCCGATGGCGTCGGGGATGCCGGCCTGGCGCATGGCCTGGCGAGCCGGACCCTGCTTGACCCCACCGGGCAGCACGCAGCCCATGATGCCCTCGTCGATGCTGGATGCCTCGATGCCGGCGCGCTCGATGGCGGCACGGATGGCCACCGCGCCCAGCTCCGGGGCGGTCATGCTGGCCAGGCTGCCGAGCATGCCCCCCATGGGGGTGCGGGCGGCAGAGAGAAAGACGATATCGCTGGAATGGCTCATGGTGGTTCTCCCGGTGTGGCAAGCGGTTCCCGCTGGAACCGCGTTGTGGTTGTAAGTCGATATTGCAGGTGGTCCTAGGCTGCGTTGACCCATCGGCGGGGCTGTGGTCTTCTCAGGGTCAACCAAGCAAGCGCTAGTGCAAATGCCGATGAATGTAATGAATGCATCCCCACGCCGCAAGGAGTTGACCCGACTGGCCGCCCAACTGTTCGTCCAGGCGGGCTTTGATCGCACCACGGTGCGCATGCTGGCCAAGGAGATGGGTATCAAGTCCGGCAGCCTCTTCCATCACTTCCGTGACAAGCAGGAGATCCTGGCCGCGGTGATCGAGGAGGGTACCGAGAATGCCCTGGTCATTGCCCGGAAGGCCCTCGCTCGCTGTGACAGCAGTGCTTCGGCGCGGTTGCACGCCATGGCCCGCGCCCATCTGGAGACCCTGCTCACCGATCGCAACGCCCATGTGGTCGCCCTCTACGAGTGGCGTCGCCTGGATCCCGAAGCGCGTGCCCACCTGAGCCACCTGCGCGACGCCTACGAGGCGCTCTGGGAGCAGGTGATCGACGAGGCCCTGGCCGAAGGGTTGGTCCATGGTGACCGTTTCCTGGTCTCGCGCTTCGTGATGGGTGCGCTCAACTGGACGGTACGCTGGTACGACCCGGACGGCCCTCGTACACCCGATGAACTGGCCGATGAACTGGTCGCCATGATCACCCGCTCCGCCTCGGTCGGCTGAACCCCGTCGACCAACGTCTAGTCGTTTCTCCCGCTCTCTACCCTTGCCCTGTGCGGTCCGACTCGCTAGCTTGGACCTAGCGCTTGATAGGTTTACGCTTACGTTAACTGTAATCCATAACAACCACAAACCTTCCAAGAGGACGGCCCATGAGCACCCAAGACCACGTGTCCGATTATCGTGACTATCTGGAGCGTTTCTCCATCGATGAGGTCATCGCTCGCCTCGACGACCATCGAGACGGCAAGGCCAATGCCTTCGAGTCCTGCTGCGGGCGCCATCTGCGTGCTGGCCGGGGCGAGGTGCTGGCGCTGGTCCAGGAGGACACCCAGGGCAACGTCAACACTCTGACCTACGCCGAGCTTGAGGCAGAGAGTGCCCGACTCGCCGGCTGGCTGGCTGAACGCGGTCTGGGCGTGGGCGACCGCATCGCCTGCATGCTGCCGCGCTCACCCCAGCTGCTCGTCGCCATCCTGGCGACCTGGCGCATCGGCGCCGTCTACCAGCCGCTGTTCACCGCCTTCGGCCCCGACGCCGTGGACTATCGCCTGGGTCGCGCCGATACCAAGCTGGTGATCACCGATCACGTCAACCGCTTCAAGTTCGACGGCCTCTCCCAGTGCCCGCCGGTGCTGGCGGTGGGCGGCCCCAGCGCCGACCATGCCGAGGACCTCGATTGGGCTGACGCGCTGGCGCATACACCCATCGAGGCCACGCCGCCGCGCCTGGGTCGTGACGCCCCCTTCCTGCAGATGTTCACCTCCGGCACCGTGGGCAAGCCCAAGGGGGTGGCGGTGCCGCTCGCCGCCATGCCGGCCTTCGCCCTCTATATGGAGCTGGCCGTCGATCTGCGCGACAGCGATCGCTTCTGGAACATGGCCGATCCAGGCTGGGCCTACGGCCTCTACTACGCCATCACCGGGCCCCTGCTGCTGGGGGTGACCACCCACTTCTGCGAGGCGGGTTTCTCCGCCGAGGGGGCGCTGGCCTTCATGAAGCGTCACCGCATCACCAACTTCGCCGCCGCCCCCACCGCCTACCGGCTGATGAAGGCCTCTGGCCTGTTCGACGACGCCCACCAGACCCTCGAGCTGCGCGCGGCGAGCTCCGCCGGCGAGCCGCTCAACACCGAGGTGGTCACCTGGGTGGAGCGCTCCCTGGGCTGTCCGGTCATGGACCACTACGGCCAGACCGAGACCGGCATGACCTGCAACAACCACCATGCGCTGGACCATCCCAAGCATGTCGGCGCCATGGGCGTGCCGATGCCGGGCTACCGTCTGGCGATCCTCGACGCCGAGTACAACGAGTTGCCCCCGGGCCAGCCGGGTGTGCTGGCGGTGGACATCAAGAACTCCCCGGCTCACTTCTTCGCCGGCTACACCTGGCAGGAGAAGCATCCCTTCGCCGAGGGCTACTACCTGACCGGTGACGTGGTGATCCGCAACGAGGACGGCACCTTCCAGTTCGCCGGCCGCGACGACGACATCATCACCACCGCCGGTTATCGCGTGGGCCCCACCGACGTGGAGAACAGCGTGATGACCCACCCGGCAGTGGCCGAGTCCGCCGCTGTGGGGCAGCCCGACGAGATCCGCGGCGAGATCATCAAGTCCTACGTGGTGCTGCGCGAGGGCTTCGAGGCCAGTGACGAACTGGCCGACGAGATCCGCCAGCAGGTCCGCGAGCGACTCTCCACCCACGCCTTCCCGCGGGTGATCGAATTCGTTGATGAGCTGCCCAAGACCCCGAGCGGCAAGATCCAGCGTTTCAAGCTGCGCGCCGATGCCGTCGACAAGACCGAGGCACCGACCCAGTAACCCCGAGGAACCCGATATGCAAGTCAAGGACAATACCTTTCTGATCACCGGGGCCGCCTCCGGGCTGGGGGCGGCCACCGCTGAGCGGCTGGTCGCCGCCGGCGGCCGGGTCGTGCTCTGCGACCTGAGCGATGCCGTCGAGGCCCACGCCGAGCGCCTGGGTGACGCCGCCCGAGCGGTGCGTGGCGACGTCACCTCCGGCGAGGATATCCAGGCCGCGGTGGATGCCGCCATCGAACTCGGCGGCGAGCGCGGCCTCTCCGGGGTGGTGCACTGCGCCGGCATCGTCAGCGTGGCCAAGCTGGTCGACCGCGAGGGCAACCCCGCCGACCTCGAGGCCTACAACCGCACCATCCAGATCAACCTGGTGGGCACCTTCAACGTGATGCGCCTGGCGGCCGCGGCCATGGCGAAGAATGCCCCGGGCGAGGACGGCGAGCGTGGGGTGATCATCAACACCGCCTCCATCGCCGCCATGGATGGCCAGGTGGGGCAGTGCGCCTACAGCGCCTCCAAGGCCGGCGTGGTGGGCATGAGCCTGCCGGCGGCCCGGGAACTCTCTCGCCACGGCGTGCGCGTGATGGCTATCGCCCCCGGGGTTTTCGAGACCCCGATGATGAGCGAGATCCCCGACGAGGCCGCCCAGGCCCTGGCCGCTGCGGTCCCTTTCCCCAAGCGGCTCGGCAAGCCCGACGAGTACGCCCGCCTGGCCGAGCAGATCATCACCAACTCCATGCTTAACGGCGAGGTGATCCGCCTGGACGGCGGGATTCGCATGCAGTAATGCCTTCGGCAAGCTGCAAGCCACAAGGAGCAAGCTTCAAGGAAACCCCTTGGCTTGCTCCTTTTTTCATCTTGCTCATGGGTGGTATCCCTTGCGCCTTGTCGCTTGAGGCTGGAATTTAAACGAACGCTTGACTCCCCATTCTCGCACGCGTAATTTCAAACACATGTTTGAAAGTGGCCGCCGCCACTTTTCTTGACTGACTGCTGGCGACACTTCTCGTGGCCAGGTGTGGAATTGGAGAGTTGAGATGCCCGATTATCAGGCCCCCCTGCGCGATATTCGCTTCGTCATGGACGAGTTGCTGGACTATCCGGCCCATTACGCCAGCCTGCCCGGTGGCGAGGATGCGACCCCCGACGTGGTGGCGGCCATCCTGGAGGAGGGTGGGCGTTTCGCCCGCGAGGTGCTGTTGCCGCTGAACCAGAGTGGCGACCAGGAGGGCTGCCTGCTGGAGGGCGGTGAGGTGAAGGCGCCGAAGGGCTTCAAGGAGGCCTATGCCCAGTTCGTGGAGGGCGGCTGGCCGAGCCTGGCCGCGGACCCCGCCCACGGCGGCCAGGGGTTGCCGCACTCGCTGGCGATGGTGCTAAACGAGATGATCTGCTCCACCAACCTGGCCTGGGGCATGTATCCGGGGCTCTCCCACGGCGCCGCCGACGCCCTGCGCCACCACGGCACCGAGGAGCAGCAGGCCACCTACCTGACCAAGCTGGTGGAGGGGACCTGGACTGGCACCATGTGCCTGACCGAGCCCCACTGCGGCACCGACCTCGGCCTGATCAAGACCCGCGCCGTGCCCACCGATGACGGCGCCTTCGAGATTACCGGCACCAAGATCTTCATCTCCGCCGGCGAGCACGACCTGGCCGAGAACATCGTCCACCTGGTGCTGGCCAAGCTGCCCGACGCCCCCGAGGGCTCCAAGGGTATCTCGCTGTTCGTGGTGCCGAAATATCTTCCCAATGAAGCGGGCGAGCCGGGCGAGCGCAACGGCGTGGTGTGCGGGTCGCTGGAGCACAAGATGGGCATCCACGGCAACGCCACCTGCGTAATGAACTTCGATGCGGCGAAAGGCTTCCTGGTAGGCGCGCCCAACAAGGGCCTGGCCTGCATGTTCACCATGATGAACGCTGCCCGCATCGGCGTCGGCATCCAAGGGCTGGGCCTCACCGAGGCAAGCTTCCAGAACGCCCTGGCGTATGCCCGCGACCGTCTGCAGATGCGCGCGCTCTCCGGCCCCAAGGCGCCGGAGAAGGCCGCCGACCCGATCATCGTCCACCCGGACGTGCGCCGTATGCTGCTGACCCAGAAGGCCTTCGCCGAGGGTGGCCGGATGCTGGTGCTCTACACCGCCCAGATGATCGATATCGTCGAGCACGGCACGGATGCTGCCGAGAAGGAGCGCGCCGAGACCCTGCTGGGCCTGCTGACTCCGATCGTCAAGGCGTTCCTCACCGAGGTGGGCTTCGAGGCCACCAACGAGGGCGTCCAGGTGTTCGGCGGCCACGGCTTCATCCAGGAGTGGGGCATGGAGCAGCTGGTACGCGATGCGCGCATCACCCGCCTCTACGAGGGCACCACCGGCATCCAGGCCCTCGACCTGCTGGGTCGCAAGGTGCTGATGAGCCAGGGCGAGAGCCTCAAGGTGTTCACCAAGGAGATCCACAAGTTCTGCCAGGCCGAGGAGGGCAACAGCGAGCTGGCCGAGTTCGTGCGCCCGCTGGCCAAGCTCAACGCCGAGTGGGGCGAGATGACCATGGCCATCGGCATGAAGGCGATGACCGACCGCGAGGAGGTTGGCGCGGCCAGCGTCGACTACCTGATGTACGCCGGCTACGTGACCCTGGCCTATCTGTTCGCTCGCGCGGCAAAGCAGGCCCGGGCGGCGCTGGCCGAAGGCACCGAAGAGGCCGCCTTCTACCGTGCCAAGCTCGATACCGCGCGCTTCTTCTACCAGCGCCTGGTGCCGCGCACCCGCGCCCACAAGGGAGCCATTGAGGCCGGCGCCGAGCCGCTGATGGCGATCAGCGCCGAGGACTTCGGCCTGGGGTTTGAAATCTGAGTCGAGTTACGGACTTGCGTTCATAGCGACGAACGACAGGCGGCGGGGGCTTCCCTCGCCGCCTTCCGCGCATTGGACAGGACGTTAACGGAGGGAGTTTGATCGGCGGCCGCGTAAGGAGGACGATGCGGGGTAGAGCGTCGGGCCATCTGCCTTGCGGTAACAGCGGAGTGACTGCCTCATGCGTGTCTTTGCCAACCCGGTCGGTGCCGGGTCCCTCTGGTTCGATAACCTCGCCACCGCCGACGGCACGCCCGTCGCCTATGACCCTCAGGCCAGGGCGTTTCTGCCCATGCCGCCGTTCTGCGTGAATCGCGAGGTCATCGGCTGTAACTGGATCGCCCCGAAGCAGGGCGCCTTCTGCCGCTCCTGTGCCATGACTGCGCTGGCGCCGGACCCTTCCATCCCCGATGCCATGCCCAACTGGGCGCAGACCGAGGCCGCCAAGCGCTGGGTGCTCGACAACCTGGGACGCTGGCACTGGTTTCGCCCCGAGGATCCCGGCGCGCCGCCGGTATTTCATATGCTGGCCGAGGGCCCGACCCCGGTGGCCATGGGCCATGCCGGGGGCGTGGTGACCATCAGCGTGGCCGAGGCGGATGCGGTGCTGCGCACCACACGTCGGGAAGCCCTGGAAGAGCCCTACCGCACCATGATCGGCCATATGCGCCACGAGATCTCGCATATGCTGTGGTGGCGGCTTAGCCTGCGGGATGACTTCCTGGATGCCTTCCGCAACATGTTCGGCGACGAGCGAGTGGACTATCCCAGTGCGCTCCAGCAGTACTTCCACGACGGTCCGCCGCCCGGCTGGCAGTCGAGTTTCCTCACCGCCTATGCCTCCGCGCACCCCCATGAGGACTGGGCCGAGACCGCCGCCCACCTGCTTCATCTCACCGATATCACCGACAGTTTCGTGGCGGCGGGGCTCTCCTCGCCGGAGCTGCCGAGCCCCCACTGGGACCCCTACATGGAGCCCGACGCCGAGCGCTTGATGCGGGTCGCCGCCAGCCTGGTGGCAGGCGTCAACCACGTCAATCGTTCCATGGGGCTCTCCGATCTCTACCCCTTCGTTCTCTCGGATGCCGCACGGCGCAAACTGGTGTTCGTGCATGACTGGCTGCGTCGTGGCGCCCAGGGGCTGTAAGTCGACCCAAGTTGGGGGCATGATGATTGCCTCCACGTCCCGTCGCGGTGGCGATTGCCCCCACCACCCTCAAGAGGAATCGCCCATGTCACGAACCACCCGCCTGCAGGAGCTGATCCGCCTCCTGCGCCATCGCCGTGAGCCCATGCCGGGCCCTGAACTTGCCGAGGCGCTGGGCGTCTCGCTGCGCACGCTCTATCAGGAGGTCGCCGTGCTGCGCGCGGTGGGCATCGAGGTGGTCAACACGCCCGGCGAGGGCTATGTGCTGCCGCCCGAGGTGACGCTGCCGCCGCCGGCGCTGGCGGAGCCCGGTGCGCCCGGGAAAGCCGAGAGAGGCTCGGCCGAGACGGCGCCCGCGGAGCTGGTGTTCTACACCAACCCGCTGTCGCGAGGTGGCATCGTGCACTGGATGCTCGAGGAACTCGGCGTCAACTACCGCACGGTGACGCTTGAGTACGGCGCCGCCATGAAGTCGCCGGAGTACCTCGCCCTCAACCCGCTTGGCAAGGTGCCCGCCATCCGTCACGGCGACACCGTGGTGACCGAGTCCGCGGCGATCTGCGCCTACCTGGCCGATGCCTTCCCCGAGGCGATGCTGGCGCCACCACCGGCCGCCAGAGGCGATTACTATCGCTGGCTGTTCTTCGCGGCCGGGCCGCTGGAGAGCGCTATTGCCCTCAATGACCTGGGTGTGCAGCCCACGGCGGAGCAGAAGATGCGGCTGGGCTGCGGCGACTACTGGACGCTGGTGGAAGCCCTGGCCGGCGCCGTGGCGGGAAGGTCCTGCATTGCCGGCGATGCCTTCAGCGCGGCCGATGTCTACGTCGGCTCGCACATCGGCTGGGGTATGCAGTTCGGCACCCTGCCGCGGCGCCCCGAGTTCGAGGCCTACTGGGCGGGACTGGCCGAGCGGCCTGCCCAGCAGCGCTGCGCGGCGTTTATCGAGCAGGCCCGAGTCACCGGTTGAGGCCAGCTCGCTTCAGGCGCCGTGCAGGCGCCGGTGCAGTTCGCGGATCCGCTCGGCGAAGGCCGGCACTGGCCCCTCGACCACCGCGTTCGGCACCACCTGCTGGATCGGCAGCGGGGCCACCGGCGCCGGCGTGACGCCCATCTCCTCGAGCCAGCCGATGAGCTGCTGCGAGGAACTTGCGTAGACGATTCGCCCCAGCCCTACCCAGCCGTGGGCTGCCGCGCACATGGGCAGTGCTCGCCCGAGGTGTATACCGTGGCCCTGGCGCGCTGCACTGGTGTCAGGTGCTCCGCGGCCCAGCGTGCCAGGAAAAACTCCGGATGTTGGGTGGCATCCCCGCCGGCCACATGGTTGTGGTCCTCCGCCAGCACCTCGCCGTCGCCGCTCACCAGCACCGAGCCGAACGGCTCGTCGCCCGCCTCCAGGCCTTTCTCCGCCAGTGCCACGCAGCGCTCCAGGTGGGTCATGTCCGTGTCGTCGATCATGGTCAGGGCTCCTTGTGTCCTTGGGAGCCACCAGCATACGCCATGCGCTGCGCCGGCCAAGCCGGGTCCCGGTTCGGCAGGGTCGCCTGCGGCTGCCACACTGTGGCTACCCCTTCTCGAGGAGCCAATCATGAGCAATGGACCCTATGGGCAACTCGCCTGCGACTGCGGCGCCGTCACGCTGCTGGTTTGTGGTGGCTCCCTCGGCAACGGCAGGGATGCCGAGGGTGAGCCCGTGAGCCTCTGGCCCCAGGAGGCCATCCAGCTCGGCCAGGGCGCCGATGAGCTCGAGGTGGTGCCGGATGCCCGGGGCCTGGCTGCCTGGCAGTGCCGGCGCTGCGGCGAGCGATTACTGCACATCGATGATGAGGCCGGCATGGTGGTGCTGGCGGGCTCTTCAGAGGAGGGCGACGAGGCCGGCCTGGCGCTGACCACGGCGCAGCAACGCCGGCTCGCGGCACTGGGGTATCGGGTCGCTGATGGGGCGTAGCGGGAGACCATCGAATCCGTGAGTGCAGAACGACATGATGGGCGAAATCGTCTTCACTTGCCCAGCGTCAATTGTCCTTCGGGTTCCCGGGAACTAGGCTGTTCCTATCCCCCTGGGGGGGATGAAAGTCGACATGCCCGGTGGCCGCGGGCCACCCGGCGACAAGAGGAACGGGATGGAGCTGTTTCGGGATCGTCGCTATCGCCACCTGTTCTCCGCCCAGGTGATAGCCCTCATCGGCACCGGCCTGACCACGATCGGCCTGGCGCTGCTGGCCAGCGAGCTGGCCGGAGAGCGCGCGGGAGAGGTGTTGGGCACGGCGCTGGCCATCAAGATGATCGCCTACGTGGGCATCGCCCCGGTGGTGTACGTGGGCATCGCCCCGGTGGTGGGCGCCTATGCCACCCGGCTGCCACGGCGCGCCCTGCTGGTCACCCTCGACCTGCTGCGCGCCGCGGTGGTGGTGAGCCTGCCGTTCGTGACAGAGGTGTGGCAGATCTACCTGCTGATCTTCCTGCTCAATGCCTGCTCGGCGGGCTTCACGCCGGTGTTCCAGGCCACGATTCCCGACATCTTCGAGGACGAGCGCCGCTACACCCAGGCCCTCTCCCTGTCGCGCCTGGCCTATGACCTGGAGAACCTGCTGAGCCCGCTGCTTGCCGCCCTGCTGCTGGTGGTGATGTCCTTCAACCTGCTGTTCGTGCTGAATGCGGCGGCTTTCCTGCTCTCGGCGTTGTTGGTGGTCAGCGTATCGCTGCCCTCGCCGCATCCGCAGACGGCCGGTGGCGGTGTCTGGGCCAGGCTGACTCGGGGCATCAATCACTATTTGGGCACCGCGCGGCTGCGCGGCCTGCTGGCTCTCAACATGGCGGTGGCCGCGGCCGGCGCCATGCAGATCGTCAATACGGTGGTCTACGTGCGCCACGCGCTGGGCCTGGGGGAGACCGAGGTGGCGATCGCCTTTGCGGCAGCGGGCGGTGGCTCGATGGTCGTCGCCCTTACCTTGCCAAAGCTATTGGAGCGCCTGGACCAGCGCCCGGTGATGCTGACGGGCGGCCTGCTGATGAGTGCCAGCCTGCTGGCGGGCCTCATGGGACCCGGCTTCGTGATGCTGCTTTTGCTGTGGTTCGTGCTGGGCGCCGGGGCCTCGATGGTGATGACCCCCACCGGCCGGCTACTCAAGCAGTCCTGCCGGGCCGAGGAGCGCCCGGCGCTGTTCGCCGCCCAGTTCTCGCTTTCCCACGCCTGCTGGCTGGTGGCCTATCCGCTGGCCGGCTGGCTGGGCAGCGCCCTGGGTATGATGCCCGCCTTCGCGGTCCTGGCCATCCTGGCCCTGGCCGCCACCCTGCTGGCCGCGCGTCTGTGGCCGGCGCAAGTGACCGAAGCGCACGCCTGAGCACGCAAGGCATGCCTTGTCATCGATGGTGGAAAGGCGGGTGGAGCCGGTGGGGCCAATCACGCCGCTACAGGTAGCGGACGATGGCCTTGAAGTCCTCGATCTGGGCCTTCTGATCCCGGGTCCCGTCGCCGATGGCCGCATCCAGGCAGTGGTCGATGTGATCCTGCACCAGGGTGCGCTTGGCCTGCTGAATCGCCTTCTCCACGGCATGCAGCTGCTGGGCGATGTCCAGGCAGGGGCGACCTTCCTCGATCATCTGGGTGACGCTTTGCAGGTGGCCCCCGGCGCGGTTGAGCCGCTTGATGATGTCGGGGTGGCTCTCGTGGGTATGTGGTGGCATGTTTAGGCTCCCTGTCGTTGTTCCTATCCCCCTAGGGAGGATATTAGGCTCTTGCCGGCAGCGTGCCAATGCCGCCCGTCGCGGCCCGGCACCTGCGCTCCGGTTTCCCTTGTCATCCTGGTTGGCTATTCATGCTCCACCGGCTGCGCCATCGTCTCGGCTACCTGCTCCTGCTGCTGCTCATCGTCCCGGGCCTGGTGCTGACCAGTGCCGGCGAGTCGCGTGCCCATGGGCCGTTGAGCACGGCAGCGAGCGAGGCGGCGTACCAGGCGGTGGAAGGGGAACACCATGGGCACTCCCATGCCAATGTCCATGGCCACGACCACGGGGACGGTCGCCACCTGCATCATGAGAGTGGCAGCCACTTCCACGAGACGGCGGACCGTCTCGCGGCAGGCGTGAGTCTGGCACCGCGCTTCCGTGACGCTTTGCGGATCGGTGCCCGGCACGGCGTCCCGCTGCGCCGCGTCTATCGCCTGGAGCGCCCTCCACGGTCGGTCATCGCTGGATGACCGGGGCCGTCCACCGGACGGCCGATACCCTAGACAGACCCGTGGAGGTTTCATGTTCCCATCCCGAATGGGGGAGGCGTTCGGCGTGCCTGACAAGGCCCGACGCCATGCCCTGACCCTGCTTACGCTGCTGGTGATGCTCCTGGGAGCCAGCGGTGATGCCCTTGCCCATGCCGTCGCCGAAGGCGACAAGGGCTACATCCAGGAGATCTATGGCGTTCACCTGATCTCGTTCGTCTACCTCGGCGCCAAGCACATGGTGACCGGGTACGACCACATCCTGTTTCTGCTGGGGGTGATCTTCTTCCTCTATCGGATGCAGCACATCGCCATCTACGTCAGCCTTTTCGCCATCGGTCACTCCACGACCATGCTGCTGGGGGTGTACTTCAACATCGGCATCAACAGCTACCTCATCGATGCCATCATCGGGCTCTCCGTCGTCTACAAGGCGCTGGACAATATTGGCGCCTACCAGCGCTGGTTCGGCGTTCAGCCCAACACCAAGGCGGCGACGCTGGTCTTCGGCTTCTTCCACGGCTTCGGCCTGTCGACCAAGATCATCGAGTACGAGATCGCCTCGGATGGCCTGCTGGCCAACCTGCTGGCGTTCAACGTCGGGGTGGAGGTCGGCCAGCTGCTGGCCCTGAGTGCCATCCTCATCGTCATGGGCTTCTGGCGTCGCACCGCCGGATTCCTGCGCCACGCCTATACCGCCAACGTCGCCATGATGTGCGCCGGCTTCGTGCTGATCGGCTATCAGCTCACCGGCTATTTCGTCGCCTGATTCAGGGAGTCCACGATGTACAACACCGACCTACCCACCCGTGCTGAGCTGCCTTCGACCGGCAAGCTGATCCGCTCCACCCTGGTGGCCGCCGTGGTGGCCGCCGCCCTGCTGGTGACCGTGGTGCTGCCCGCGGAGTACGCCATCGACCCCACCGGCGCCGGTCGGCTGCTGGGCCTGACCGAGATGGGGGAAATCAAGCAGCAGCTGGCCGAGGAGGCCGAACTCGATCGGGAAGCCTCACAGGCCGCCGCGGACGAGGTGTCGCCGGTTGTCACAGAGCCGGAGCCCCAGGCCGTGGCAGAGAGCCAAGCCACCGACGGCACCTCGCCCGAGGCAACCCCAGAGCAACCGGCGACCGCCTCAACCTCCAGCGGCGCGGCTGCCCCGGCGGCTTCTTCCGAGCCCGCCCAGGATGAACCGCAACCCGAGGCCAGCCAGGCGGTGGCGGAGGCCTCCTCGTCCCAGGAAGAGGCCTCGGAAACTCCCGAGGCAGCGGCCACCTGGCGTGATGAGGTCAGCTTCACCCTGACCCCGGGCGAAGGCACCGAGTACAAGCTGACCATGGAAGAGGGCGCCGTCGCGACGTTCGCCTGGTCGTCCGACGGCGGACCGATCAACTTCGACACCCACGGCGACGGCAACGGCAACTCGATCAGCTACGAGAAGGGCCGTGGCGTGCCCGAGGACGAAGGGGAACTGGAAGCGGCCTTCACCGGGAACCACGGCTGGTTCTTCCGCAATCGCAACGACTACGAGGTAACCGTGGTGCTGCGCATCGGCGGTGACTATGGGGAGCTGAAGCGCATGATGTAAGTCCGGGCATCGCCCACGTCGCCTCGGCCGCCAGGCCGGGGCGACGCTTTTCCTGCCGGTGCTTACCGCACCAAAACGAGCTCTTTACCGAAAGTACGCCCCTACCCTTGCAGCCAGTAGTCGATCCGACTCTCTGGTTTGTCAGTCTAATGATTTCAACTTCACCAGCCTAAGGCGCAGCGCATTGGCGATCACGCTCACCGATGAGAGCGACATCGCCGCGGCGGCGATGATCGGCGACAGCAACATGCCGGTGAAAGGATAGAGGATGCCCGCGGCGATCGGTACGCCCGCGGCGTTGTAGACGAAGGCAAAGAACAGGTTCTGGCGGATGTTGCGCATGGTGGCCCGCGACAGCCGATGCGCCTCGACGATACCGGTCAGGTCACCGCGCAGCAGGGTTACGCCGGCGCTCTCGATGGCCACGTCGGTGCCGGTGCCCATGGCGATGCCCACGTCGGCGGTGGCCAGGGCGGGGGCGTCGTTGACGCCGTCGCCGGCCATCACCACCACGCGCCCCTCATCGCGCAGGCGCTGCACCACGCGACCCTTGTCCTCGGGCAGCACCTCAGCCTCCACCTCGTCGATGCCCAGGCGGCGCGCCACCGCCTCGGCGGAGGTGCGGTTGTCGCCGGTGAGCATGACCACGCGAATGCCATCCGCCTGCAGCGCACGAATGGCCGCCTCGGTGGTCTCCTTGACCGGGTCGGCGATGGCCAGCAGGCCCGCCAGGCGGCCATCCACCGCGGCGAAGATCACGGTGGCGCCGTCGCCGCGCAGCCGATCGGCCTCCTCAGCTTGCTCCGAGAGGTCTACCCCTTCGCTCTCCATCAGCAGGCGATTGCCGAGCGCGATGTGGTAGCCGTCGATCTGCCCGGTCACCCCCTTGCCGTTAGGGGCGTCGAACTCCGTGGCCTCCGAGAGCGTCACGTCATCGTCCTTGGCCTTGTCGACGATCGCCTGGGCGAGGGGGTGTTCGCTGCCGCGCTCAAGCCCCGCGGCCAGTCGCAGGAGTTCCTGAGCGTCGAAACCTTCGGCCGGGCGCAATTCGGTGACCCGCGGCTTGCCCTCGGTCAGGGTGCCGGTCTTGTCGACCACCACGGTGTCGACCTTCTCCAGGCGCTCCAGCGCCTCGGCGTCGCGGATCAGCACGCCGGCCTGGTCGCCGCGTCCCACACCGACCATGATCGACATGGGAGTGGCTAGCCCCAGGGCACAAGGGCAGGCGATGATCAGTACACTGACCGCGGCGATCAGGCCGAAGGCCATGGGTGGCGCGGGCCCCCACAGCGACCAGGCGATGAAGGCCACCACGGCCACCAGGATCACCGCCGGCACGAAGACGCCGGCCACCTTGTCGGCCAGCCCCTGGATGGGCGCCCGGCTGCGCTGCGCGCTGGCCACCATCTGCACGATCTGCGACAGCATGGTGTCGCGGCCCACCTTGTCGGCACGCATGATGAACGAGCCCTGGCCGTTGATGCTGCCGCCAATTACGCTATTGCCGGCTTCCTTGCGCACCGCCAGCGGCTCGCCGGTGACCATCGACTCGTCGATGTTGGAGCGCCCCTCCAGCACCTCGCCATCCAGCGGCACCTTGTCGCCGGGGCGCACGCGCAGGCGATCGCCCACCTGGACCTTGTCGAGGGAGACTTCCTCTTCCTGGTTCTCGTCATCGAGGCGTCGCGCGGTGGCCGGGGCCAGGTCGAGCAGGGCGCGGATTGCCCCGGAGGTCTTCTCCCGGGCACGCAGCTCCAGCACCTGTCCGAGCAGCACCAGCACCACGATCACCGCCGCCGCCTCGAAGTAGACCGCCACCGAGCCGTCGGTCTGGCGGAAGGTCTCGGGGAAGATGCCCGGCACGATGGTCGCCAGCAGGCTGTAGACCAGCGCCGCCCCGGTGCCGATGGCGATCAGGGTGAACATGTTGAGGCTGCGGCGCATGATGGAGCGCCAGCCGCGCACGAAGAAGGGCCTGCCCGCCCAGACCACCACCGGCGTGGCGAGCAGCAGCTGGATCCAGTTCGAGACTTGGGGGGCGATCAGGTGATCGAGGCCGAACACATGGCCGCCCATTTCCAGCACCAGCACCGGCAGTGCCAGGGCCAGCCCGATCCAGAAGCGCCGCGTCATGTCCTTGAGCTCCTCGGAGGGCCCGGACTCGGCGGAGACCGTCTCGGGCTCCAGGGCCATGCCGCAGATGGGGCAGTCGCCCGGCCCCTCCTGGCGGATCTCGGGGTGCATCGGGCAGGTGTAGATCGTGCCGGGCGGCGCTTGCTCGGCCGGTGTGTCGTCGCCCTGCAGGTAGGCGTCAGGGTCCCCTTCGAACTTCTGCTGGCACCTGGCCGAGCAGAAGTACCAGGTCTTTCCAGCGTGTGAGGCGCGGTGGTCGGTATGGTGAGGATCGACCGTCATCCCGCAGACGGGGTCCGTGACCTCATGGGTGTGGTCCTGTGTCATGCTCCATCCTCCCTGCTGTGGCTGCCACTCGCGTCGTGCGAATGAACATGGTGGTCGGTGTCCTGGGCGGATCGCCGGGAAAGAAAGGCGTATTCCGCCACCAGGATGACGGCCATCGCGGCGGCGGCAACGTAGAGCACCAGCGGGTCGGTGGTGGCCTTGACCCAGAGGAAGCCTGCCAGCACCACCAGGTCGAGGGCGATCGCGGTCAGCAGGATGGCCGGGCGGGCCGCCACCGCATCGCGTAGATGCCGCAACACCCCCCAGTGAATGGCGATATCCATCACCAGATAGAAGATGATGCCGAGTGCCGCGATGCGGCTCAGGTCGAAGAACGCCGTCAGCAGCAGGCCGAGCACGATGGTATAGACCAAGGTGTGCTTCTGGATGCTGCCGGGCATATGGAAATGGCGATGGGGCACCAGCTTCATCTCGGTCAGCATCGCCAGCATCCGCGATACCGCGAAGACGCTGGCGATGATGCCACCTGCCGTGGCCAGCATGGCGAGCAGGACGGTGAACCAGACGGCGGCCTCCCCCAGCGCAGGGCGTGCAGCCGCGGCCAGCGAGTAGTCCTTGGTCGCGATGATCTCCGTCAGCGACAGGTTGCTGGCGACGGCGAGGCCCACCAGCGCATAGATCACCACGCACAGGGCGATCGAGACGATGATGGCCCGGCCGACGTTACGGTGGGGATCGCGGATCTCGGCCCCGCTGTTGGTGATGGTGGTGAACCCCTTGAAGGCCAGGATGCCGAGCGCGGTGGCCCCCAGGAACCCGGAGACGCCGGGCGCCGGCGCCTCGGCCGTGGCCCGGATACCGATGGTGTCGGCCACCAGCACGCCCACCACGCCGAACAGGATGATGCCACCGATCTTGATGACCCCCAGCACCGACGCCACGCCCTGGATCAGCTTGTTGGCGGAGAGGTTGATGAGGAAGGCGGCGATCAGCAGGCCGACACCCAGCGCCGGCACCAGCAGCGACCGGTTACCCCCATCGAACAGCTCCAGGGTATAGGAGCCGAAGGTCCTCGCCAGGAAGCTCTGGGCGATCACCATGGAGAAGTACATCAGCAGCGCATGGAAGGCCGTGGGCAGGGTGGGCCCATAGGCCTTGTGAAGGTACATGCCGATGCCACCAGCCGAAGGATAGGCATTGGACATCTTGACGTAGGAGTAGGCGCTGAAGCCGACGATCATGGCCGCCGAGAGGAAGGCCAGGGGAAACAGCTCGCCGGTCATCTCGGCCATCTGTCCGGTCAGCGCGAAGATTCCGGCACCGATCATTACCCCGGTTCCCAGGGCGATGGCCCCGACAAGGCTAAGGCTGTTCTTCTGGTACTGGGGCGACCTGTCCATGCATCTCCTTGCGTGTCGGCCTTGGTGATGGGGAAGTGATCTGCTGGGCGCGGTTGGCCATCGGCAATGTGATCACTCCTCATCCTAGAGCCCTTGTGTAACCCAAGGGTCAATCGGCACCCCTCGCCATCATCAAGGTCAATGACAGCTCCAGGGCTTCTGCTTGGCATTGTCCTTCACGTTCTGGTCGATGAAGCGGTAATAGTCCTCCTTGATCCGGTTCCAACGTCCGGCGCCGATGTCTACGCCATGGCGTGCCAGTACCACCTCGATATCATCGATACACAATCGCTTGGCATCGTAGGCAAGGTGGAGTTTGCGATGTTCCGGGTCGTAGGACACGCGGTCGAGGCCACGCAGCGCGTCGATCTCGGTTACCGCCGCCGCGATATGCCCTGATGGACCGGGTGTTAGCTTCAGCGAGCGAGTGACCAGTGACGCTTGTGAAACGCCGGGGCGGTGATCGTGATGTGACATGCTCCACCTCCGTTCTCTACTAGCCGTGGTTCAGTTATCGTCGTCTTTGTCGTGACGGCCACCGTGGTGGCGGTGCAGGAAGAGATGCATCAGGGGGCAGGCGAGCAGCAGCAGCGGCAACGCCTGATAGAGGTGCAATCGATGGCCGGTCACCAGCAGGTAGCCGCCCACCGCGAGGATGCCCGCCAGCGGTAGCCAGACCATCATCAGGCGGTGTTGTGCTCTCTTCTCCATGGCGACCTCCCGGTGGGTTGGCGTGTGAGTGGAGTCGTGTCGGCGTCAAGTCGATGGTCGGCTCGTTCTGGCCACCGCATCGAGCGGGTCTCGGCGCTGGGCTGCGAGCAGCAGGAGCAGTCCAGTCGCCACCATCGGCAGGGACAGCAGCTGCCCCATGGTGAGCCAATCGAAGGCGACGAAGCCCAGCTGGGGGTCGGGCAGGCGCACGAACTCGACCGCGAAGCGAAAGGTGCCGTAGAGCACCAGGAAGAGCCCCGAGACGATGCCGCGTCGGCGCGGTCGGGTGGAGACCCACCACAGCACGACGAACAGCACCACGCCCTCCAGGGCAAACTCATAGAGAGCGGACGGATGGCGGGGCGCCGAACCCAGCCCCATCATGGGCGGAAAGACCATCGCCCAGGGGACGTCGCTCACGCGCCCGGGTAGCTCGTGGTTGATGAAGTTGCCCAGTCGCCCGGCCGCCAGGCCGATCGGTACCAGCGGCGCGATGAAATCGGTCAGCTGGAGGAAGTCCAGGCGATGGCGGCGAGCGAACCACCAGGCGGCAACCAGCACGCCGGCAAGGCCACCATGAAAGCTCATGCCGCCTTCCCACAGCATGAACGGCCACAGCGGATCGGCCGCCAGCTGATCGAGACCGTAGAAGAGCACGTACCCCAGTCGACCGCCGAGGATGATCCCCACCGCGCCGCAGAAGATCAGGTCGCCGATATCGTCATGGGTGAGGCCTAGCCGGTGGGCGCGCCGCCTGCCCAGCCACCATGCCGCGGCTAATCCCACCACGTACATCAGCCCATACCAGTGGATGCGCAGGGGGCCGACCGCCAGTGCCACCGGGTCGATCTGAGGGTAGGGGATCATGCGTCGCTCCTGTGATGTGTCTGACCATCGCCGGTGGCCCGGCAACGGTTCCTGTTACCGCCAGTGTGGCGACGCTGTCTGAATCCAGGCTGAACGCCATGGCCGAGACGATTGACACGGATCAACCCAGGCTCGGATCGCCAAAGACGACGACGCCACCAGGCGGTGGCGTCGGTCGCGAGACCGATTCGTGGCTCAGAACATCAGCCTGGCCCCGGCGACGACGCCGGTATCCTCGGTGGGGTCGCCATGGTGGCGGGCGATGTCCGCGGTATCGCCGTATTGTTTTTGCCAGTAGGCGCCGACATAGGGCGCGAATCGCCGCGACACTTCGTAGCCCAGGCGCATGCCGACGCGAACCGAGTTGAGCCCCTCGCCGACGCCGAACGCTTCGGCCTCGCTGGCGGCCACGGCGATCTCGGTACGCGGCTGCAGGTAAAGCCGCTGGGTCAGGCGCAGGTCGTACTCGCCCTCGAAACTGGCCGAGACGTCGCCTTCGTCGCTGACCTGAAACGCCAGGTCGGTCTCGATGCCGTAGGGCATCACGCCCTGCAGGCCGATCACCCCATAGCCACGTTCGGCGTGATCATCGGAGAAGACCCCACCCTGGTAACCGATACCGCCCTGCAGCTCCCAGAAATCGGCGATCAGCCGGCTGTAGAGCAGCTCCAGGGATTCGAACTCGGCATCCTCGCCATCGCCCTGGACGTTCTCGCCCTCGGACTTCACATAGACCCGGTTGATGTCCCCGCCGTACCAGGCCTGGAAGTCCCAGACCAATTCCTCATGACCCTTGTCGGGCACGGCATATTCAAGACGGTCGAACAGCGCCATGGCCATGTTGTGCTTGGCCATGGGGGCGGGCCAGTCCGCCGGCGCATCATAGCCATCCTCTGCCAGGGCGACGGAGAGCGGGAGCGTGGCCAGCAGGGCACCGGCCGCGATCATCGGGATTCTGGTGTTCATGCCTTCTCCTTACGAGACCTTGACGACCCGGAACATGCCGGCATCCATGTGATAGAGCAGGTGGCAGTGGAAGGCCCAGCTGCCCTCGGCGTCGGCGGTGATCAGCGCCGAGACGCGCTCGCCGGGCTTGATGTTCAGGGTGTGCTTGCGCGGTATCAGCTCACCCTGGCCGTTCTCCAGCTCCATCCACATGCCGTGAAGGTGGATGGGGTGCTCCATCATCGTCTCGTTGACCAGGATCAGGCGCAGGCGCTCGTCCTTCTCGAAGTGGATGGGGCCGGTCACCTCGCTGAACTTCTTGCCGTCGAAGGACCACATGTAGCGTTCCATGTTGCCGGTCAGGCGCAGCTCCAGCTCGCGGCCCGGAATACGACGATCAGGCCAGGGGGTGAAGGCCTTGAGGTCGCGGTAGACCAGGGTGCGACGCGCCTCCGGGTCGATGCCGATACCAGCCTGGCCATAGCGGGAACCCGGCTGGGCCTCGCCGGGGGCGAGCATGCCTGCCTCATCTTCGCCATCACTCGGCTCCCTGCCACCGGCGTCGCCCATTCCCTCCATCGCGGAGTGGTCCGTGCCCTCCATCTCGGAATGGTCCGTGCCCTCTGTCTCGGCATGATCCATGCTCCCCATCTCATCAGCTTCGTTCATGTCCTCCATGCCGGCGTGATCCATGCCGCCCATGTCATGGGCGCCCATGGCCTCCATGCCGCGGTCGGCGATCCTGCGCCGCTCGGGAATCTCGGCCGCCATGCCCTCGCGCGGTGCCAGGGTGGCACGCGCGTAGCCGCTGCGATCCATCGACTCGGCGAAGATCGTGTAGGCCGTATCGTCTTCCGGGGCCACCAGTACGTCGTAGGTCTCGGCCACCGCGATGCGGAATTCGTCGACCGGCACCGGCTGCACCGGCTGGCCGTCGGCCGCTACCACGGTCATCTTCAGGCCGGGGATGCGCACGTCGAAGTAGCTCATCGCCGAGCCGTTGATCACCCGCAGGCGGATCCGCTCGCCGGCCTTGAACAGCGCCGTCCAGTTCTCCTCGGGGGAATGGCCATTGAGCAGGTAGGTGTAGGTGCTGCCGGTGACGTCGGCGATGTCGCGGGAGCTCATGCGCATCTTCGCCCACATGCCGCGCATTTCCGCCGTCGCCGCGAAGCCTTTCTCGCGCACGTCGGCGAAGAAGTCGGCGATGGTGCGCTCCTGGAAGTTGTAGTACCCCTCGGCGGTCTTGAGGTTGCGGAACACCGTCATGGGATCCTCGAAGGTCCAGTCGGTGAGCAGCAGCACGTGCTCGCGGTCGTAGCGGAAGGGCTCGCGCTCGGCGGCATCGATGATCAGCGGACCGGCATGGCCGAGCTGCTCCTGCAGGCCGGAGTGGCTGTGGTACCAGTAGGTGCCGTTCTGGCGCACCGGGAAACGGTAGGTGAAGGTCTCGCCGGGGGCGATACCCGGGAAGCTCACCCCGGGGACGCCATCCTGGTCGGGCGGCAGTATCAGGCCATGCCAGTGGATGGAGGTCGGCTCATCGAGCAGGTTGGTCACCCTGAGCACGGCATCCTGGCCCTCCTTGAGCCGGATCATCGGCCCGGGGCTCTCGCCGTTGATGGTGTAGGGCAGGGCCGCCTGACCATCGATCTCAAGCGACTCGCGACGGATGGCAAGCGCCACCTCGGGGCCTTCCTCGACTCCCTTGGCGTAGACATTGGTCTGCCCCCATGGATCGGCCCAGGCCGGGCGCAGGCCAAGGGCAGCCGCCGAGCCGATGCCCAGGGCAGCACCCCCCTTGAGCAGCCGCCGGCGCGACAGCGGCTGCGTAATGACGCTGGAACGTGCCATGTATGACTCCCGTCGATGTTGGAAGGCGACATCATGACGGGGCAAGCTGAATCGGGCCTGAAAAGGTCAGGTTACGCAGCGTCCAGCGTGAAGGGCGCGTGAATCTCCACACTCAGACCGCCCAGTGCGCTATGCCCGAAGCGGACCTTCCCGGCATAGCGCTTCAGTAGCTGGTTCAGGATCGACAGGCCCAGGCCATAGCCGGGATGCGCCTCGTCCAGGCGCCACCCGCGCTCACCGAGACGAGCGAGATCATCCTCTGCGACTCCGGGACCATCATCCTCGACGCGCAGGGTAAGGCCACCCTGAAGGCCTATCTCGCAGTGAACCTCCTGATTCGCCCATTTGCCGGCATTGTCGAGCACGATACCGATCATCTCCGACAGGTCCTGAGACTCGATGGGAATGCGCTGTCCGGTGCCTTCGGCTATCTCCAGGGTGAAGCGCTTGGCCGGGTAGAGGGTTCGGAACATCTCGATCAGTCGGTTGGCGTCGCGACACGGATCGGCAAGGCGCCCGGCATTGGGACCCGCGATGCGCGAGCGGCGAAGTTCGACATCGAGCTGAGCGTGAATCTCCTCCAGGCGCTCCACCAGGCGTTGGCGCCGCGCGGCATCGATGGGTCGGGAGCCGCGCAGCACCTGAATGACCGCGGCCAGGGGTGTCTTCAGCGCGTGGGAGAGGTTAGCAACCGACTCTCGGGAGCGCTGCAGGCGGCCATCGATCTCGTCCATGAAGCGGTTGAGCTGCCCGACCAGGCTGTCGAGCTCGGAGGGGACATCCAGTGAGAGGCGGTCGCGCTTGCCGGCCTGCAACTCACCGAGCTGGTGGCGCAGCCGTGACAGCGGCACCATGCCCCGACTGACGGCCAGCAGGTTGAGCACCACCAGCAGGAGCAGCAGGCTGGCGGCGATGCCACCGACCCACCAGTGCAGACGATGAAGGCCCGCCTCGACCTGGGAGAAATCTTCGCCGATCAGCAGCACCCCCTGTTGGTCGTCGAGGGTGAAGGGCTGGCGGAAGACCAGCAGGTGCTGTCCCGCCTCACGCACCTCGGCCAGCGACTCGTCGCTGGACAGCAGAGGCAACAGCGCCTGCTGCCAGCGTGGGTGAGAGGCCGAGACCTCATCGCCCAGGCGCAGCACATAGAGGTGATGGAAAATCTCGAAGCCGCGGCTGGCAGAGTCCAGGACTCGGGCGCAGGGAAAACGCATGAAAAACCGCTCTACGACGGGCTTCGTAGCGCTTTACCAGTAGGAGCTAATGTGGTCATCTAACGGCTTTTGCTCATGGATGACCCGATGCTTACACCGTCCCTTATGCACCA
>NZ_JAJSPA010000045.1:0-27093 GCF_021282295.1 Halomonas sp. G15
ATGCTATACTTCGCGCTCCAATGAACACACCACTACAGGGGAGTTCTCAATGGGATTCCAGAAAATTGTCGTTCCCGAAGGCGGCCAGAAGATCACCGCCAACGCCGACAACACTCTGAACGTGCCGAACGAGCCGGTCATCCCGTTCATCGAGGGCGACGGCATCGGTGTCGATGTCACCCCGGCCATGATGATCGCCATCGACGCCGCCGTGCAGAAGGCCTACAACGGCGAGCGCAAGATCCACTGGATGGAGGTCTTTGCCGGCGAGAAGGCCACCCAGGTCTATGATGCCGATACCTGGCTGCCGGAAGAGACCCTGGAAGCCGTCAAGGACTATGTGGTCTCCATCAAGGGGCCACTGACCACCCCGGTGGGGGGTGGCATCCGCTCCCTGAACGTGGCCCTGCGCCAGAAGCTCGACCTCTACGTCTGCCAGCGTCCGGTACGCTGGTTCGAGGGCGTGCCGAGCCCGGTGAAGAAGCCCGCCGACGTCGACATGGTGATCTTCCGCGAGAACTCCGAGGACATCTATGCCGGCATCGAGTGGAAGGCCGGCACCCCGGAGGCCGACAAGGTCATCAAGTTCTTCCGTGAGGAGATGGGCGTCACCAACATCCGTTTCCCGGAGAACTGCGGCATCGGTGTCAAGCCGGTCTCCGTGGAGGGCACCAAGCGTCTGGTACGCCAGGCCCTGCAGTACACCATCGACAACGACCGCGAGTCGCTGACCCTGGTGCACAAGGGCAACATCATGAAATTCACCGAGGGTGCCTTCAAGGACTGGGGCTACGAGCTGGCCCGTGAGGAGTTCGGTGCCGAGCTGCTCGACGGTGGCCCCTGGATGACCATGAAGAACCCCAGGACCGGCAAGGAAATCGTCATCAAGGACGTGATCGCCGACGCCATGCTGCAGCAGATCCTGCTGCGCCCGGCCGAGTACGACGTGATCGCGACCCTGAATCTCAACGGCGACTATCTCTCCGACGCCCTGGCGGCCGAGGTGGGCGGCATCGGCATCGCGCCGGGTGCCAACATCTCCGATACCACTGCCATGTTCGAGGCGACCCACGGCACCGCGCCGAAGTATGCCGGCCAGGACAAGGTCAACCCGGGCTCGCTGATCCTCTCCGCCGAGATGATGCTGCGCCACATGGGGTGGGTCGAGGCCGCCGACCTGGTGCTCAAGGGCATGGAGAAGGCCATCTCCAGGGGCGAGGTCACCTATGACTTCCATCGCCTGATGGACGATGCCAAGCTGCTCAAGTGCTCCGAGTTCGGTCAGGCAGTCGCCGACAACATGTAAGTGGCGATGCGGGATCCGGGCCCCCGTCCGCCATCCGGCGGGCGGGGGCCTTTACGTTATCGCCCCGATATCAAGCGGGGCGGTGAACCCTGTCGGCAGCGCGACGTCCAACTTCGGTCGAGATGCTCGAATGGTTGCCGGCTTGTCGAGATGGAAAGTGGGCCCTATGTTCAGAAATGAAGTGGTGTGCGGCATGACGCGCCCCCCGGCGCCGGGGGAGGAGGACGGCGACCTGGCGGTACAGAGTGCCGATCCTCAACTGGCGACGCCGCCGATGTACAAGGTGGTGTTGCACAACGATGACTTCACCCCCATGGAGTTCGTGGTGGAGGTGCTGCAGACCTTCTTCCACCTGGATAGCGAGACCGCAGTGCAGGTGATGCTGACGGTGCATACCCAGGGCAAGGCGACCTGTGGCATCTTTACCCGTGACATCGCTGAAACCAAAAGTCATCAAGTCAATCAATATGCTAGAGAGTGTCAGCATCCGCTGCTCTCGGATATCGAGGCGGCGGACTGACTCCCCGGACATGGTCGCGACGGGTGTGCCATCGGCTGCCGTTGGTAAGTGAGCTTGCAACGGTGGCATTTGTACCCGATGTTATTTGTACCCGATGTTGATGATGCCGGACCGAGAAAGATCCGACGCAATGCCCTGGGCGGCAAGAAGGGGACTGCCATGCTGAGCAAAGAACTTGAACTGACCCTGAACACGGCCTTCACCGTGGCGCGCTCCAAGCGCCATGAGTTCATGACCGTGGAGCACCTGCTGCTGGCGCTGCTCGACAACGCCTCGGCGGCAGATGTGCTGCGCGCCTGCGGGGCCAACCTCGACAAGCTGCGGTCCGACCTGCAGGATTTCATCAACTCCACCACGCCGCTGATTCCCGAGGATCATGCCGACCGCGAGACCCAGCCCACGTTGGGCTTCCAGCGCGTGCTGCAGCGTGCCGTGTTCCACGTGCAGTCATCCGGCAAGAGCGAGGTGACCGGCGCCAACGTGCTGGTGGCGATCTTCTCCGAGCAGGAGAGCCAGGCGGTCTACTTCCTCAAGCAACAGAACGTGGCGCGTGTCGACGCCGTCAACTATATCGCCCACGGCATCTCCAAGGTGTCCGGCCATGATCAGGCGCCATCCTCCTCGTCGCCGGATTCCGACGAGGTCGAGGAGGGCGGCGAGACCGCATCCAACCCGTTGACCGGTTATGCCACCAACCTCAACGAGCAGGCCCGCATGGGCAAGATCGACCCGCTGATCGGCCGTGAGCACGAGCTGGAGCGGGTGGTGCAGATCCTCGCCCGGCGGCGCAAGAACAACCCGCTGCTGGTGGGTGAGGCTGGCGTGGGCAAGACCGCCATCGCCGAGGGCCTGGCCAAGCGGATCGTCGAAGAAGATGTGCCGGAGGTGATCGGCGACGCCGTGGTCTATTCGCTGGACATGGGTGCGCTGCTGGCCGGCACCAAGTATCGCGGTGACTTCGAGAAGCGTCTCAAGGCGCTGCTTGCCGAGCTGCGCAAGCAGCCCAATGCCATCCTCTTCATCGACGAGATCCATACCGTGATCGGTGCCGGGGCCGCCTCCGGCGGGGTGATGGACGCCTCCAACCTGCTCAAGCCGATGCTCTCTTCCGGCGAGCTGCGCTGCATCGGCTCCACCACCTTCCAGGAGTATCGCGGCATCTTCGAGAAGGATCGCGCCCTGGCCCGTCGCTTCCAGAAGGTGGACGTCCCCGCGCCGTCGGTGGATGACACCATCCGGATCCTCAAGGGCCTGCGTTCACGCTTCGAGGAGCACCACCAGCTCAAGTACACCGATGGTGCCCTGGAGAGTGCGGCGCGCCTGGCGGATCGCTATATCAATGACCGCCACCTGCCCGACAAGGCGATCGACGTGATCGACGAGGCGGGTGCCCACCAGCGCCTGCTGCCGCCGGAGATGCGTGTCGATACCATCGATACCGACCAGGTCGAGGCGGTGGTCGCCTCCATCGCGCGTATTCCGCCGAAGAGCGTCTCCAGCTCCGACCGCAAGCTGCTGGCCAATATCGATCGCGATCTCAAGATGCTGGTGTTCGGCCAGGACGAGGCGATCGACAGCCTGTCGGCGGCGATCAAGCTGTCGCGGGCCGGCCTCAAGGCGCCGGACAAGCCGGTGGGCAGCTTCCTGTTCGCCGGTCCGACCGGGGTGGGCAAGACCGAGGTGGCCCGCCAGCTCGCGCACATCATGGGCATCGAGCTGGTGCGCTTCGACATGTCGGAGTACATGGAGCGCCACACGGTGTCACGCCTGATCGGTGCCCCTCCCGGCTACGTCGGCTATGACCAGGGTGGGCTGCTGACCGAGGCGATCACCAAGCAGCCGCACTGCGTGCTGTTGCTCGACGAGATCGAGAAGGCGCACCCCGAGGTCTTCAACCTGCTGCTGCAGGTGATGGACCACGGCCGGCTCACCGACAACAACGGCCGCGAGGCGGATTTCCGCCACGTGATCCTGATCATGACCTCCAATGCCGGGGTCGAGCAGGCCACGCGGCGCTCCATCGGCTTCCAGACCCAGGATCACTCCACCGACGCCATGGAGGTGATCCGCAAGACCTTCTCGCCGGAGTTCCGCAACCGCCTGGACGGCATCATCCAGTTCCACTCCCTGCCGACCTCGGTGGTGCGCAGCGTGGTCGACAAGTTCCTGGTGGAGCTGCAGGCCCAGCTGGACGAGAAGCGAGTCCAGCTCGACGTTGACGAGGAGGCGCGCGCCTGGCTGGCGGAGAAGGGGTACGATCCGGACATGGGGGCGCGGCCCATGGCGCGCCTGATCCAGGAGAAGCTCAAGAAGCCGCTGGCGGAGATGATCCTGTTCGGTGAGCTTTCCGAGCACGGCGGGTTGGTTCACGTCAGCGTGGAGGAGGGCGAACTGCACCTCGAGACCGAGTCGGAGATGGCCGATGCACCGTGATCGGGCGGGCGTCAGCCCGCCGCTCACCCACGCACAGCGCCCTGTCGAGAGACGGGGCGTTGTCGTGTCGGCGTCAGGGGAGGTCGAGTCGCTCGACCGCCGGGATCAGCGGGAGCGGTAGACGATGCGGCCCTTGGTCAGGTCATAGGGAGTCAGCTCGACCTTGACCTTGTCGCCGGTGAGGATGCGGATATAGTTCTTGCGCATCTTGCCGGAGATATGCGCGGTCACCACGTGTCCGTTCTCGAGTTCGACGCGGAAGGTGGTGTTGGGAAGGGTGTCGACGATGACGCCTTCCATCTCGATATGGTCTTCACGTGCCATATAGGCGATTCCTCGCTGTTGGTTAATCACGACCCACTGGCCAGCGTGGCCCCTGGGTACAAGAATAGCGCGGTATTGTGCCGCATGCCGGCCTGCAAGGCAAAGAAAGGGCGGTTACCGTCACGCGGGAATCAGTCGCCGCCAGTGGCGGCCCTCCAGCCGCTCGAGCGGCTGGAAGGCCTGCTTGTAGGCCATCTTGCGGCATTCACGGATCCAGTAGCCCAGGTAGACGTGGGGCAAGTCGCGACGCCGCGCCAGGTCGACGAGGCTCAGCACCGCGTAGGTACCCAGGGAGCGCCGCTCCAGGTCCGGGGCGGGATCGAAGAAGGTGTAGATCGCCGATAGGCCGTGCTCGAGCTGGTCGAAGGCGGCAACCGCCACCAGGCGACCCGCGAGGCGGAATTCGAGCAGCCGAGCATAGGGCTGATCGAGGGTCAGGAAGGTGCGGTACTGCTCGTGGCTCGGTGGATACATGTCGCCATCGGCGTGACGTGTGCGGATGTACCGGGCATAGAGCGCATAGTGTTCGGGGTCGTAGATGGCCGGCCTCAGATGGAGAGTCAGGTCGGCGTTGCGCCTGGCCAGGCGCCGCTGTGTGCGGTCGGGGGTGAACTCCGCCACCGGGATGCGTACCGAGATGCAGGCGCTGCAGCCCTCGCAGTGAGGGCGATAGAGATGGCGCCCGCTGCGCCTGAAGCCGAGCAGGGCCAGGGCGTCATAGACCCCCTGGCCAGGAGACTCCTGGGGATCCAGGAACAGCGTGGTGGCCTCGCGCCCCTCCAGGTAGCTGCAGGCGTGGGGCACGGTGAGGTAGAAACGCAGGTCCCGGGTCGGCTGGCGGGGGGTGTTGCTGCTCACGGCGGCTCTCCCTGGCACAGGGCAGTCAGTCGGAATCGCTGGCAGGCCCGGCGAGGGGCTCAAAAGACCAGCAGGCGGGTGTCCAGCGGTGGGACGATGAGTCACCTTCACCGGGGCAACCCAGCCACTCTTCAAGATAGCCGATGAACGTTTTTCGGGCGATATCCCGAGCCCCCAGGCTGGCCAGGTGAGGGGTGTGCATCTGGCAGTCGATCAGCCGTCCGCCGCCCGCGGACATGGCGCTGGCCAGCCGCACCAGGGCGACCTTGGAGGCGTCGGCGACCCGCGAGAACATCGACTCGCCGAAGAATACCGGTCCCAGGGCGACGCCGTAGAGTCCGCCCACCAGTTTCCCGTCTCGCCAGACTTCCACCGAATGGGCTGCGCCGATGGCGTGCAGGCGAGCGTAGGCGGTGCGCATCTCGTCGCTGATCCAGGTACCCGGCTGGCCCTCCCGGGGTGCCGCGCAAGCCGCCGTCACGTCGACGAAGGCGCGGTTGGCGGTCACCGTGAAGCCACTGTTGCGCAGACGCTTGGCCAGGCTGCGACGTACGCGAATCTCGTTCGGGAACAGCACCATGCGCGGGTCGGGGCTCCACCACAGGATCGGCTGGTCGTCGCTGTACCAGGGGAAGATGCCGCGACGATAGGCGGCCAGAAGCCATTCGGGAGCGAGTGTCCCGCCGGCCGCCAGCAGGCCGTCGGGGTCGCGCAGCGCCTCGTCCACGGAGGGGAACTGCACGGGGGAGGGGGGCAGCCAGGGCAGCATGGCGTCGGCATCCTTGCGGTGGAAGGAGCAGTGTGCCGCCCGCCACCCCATCGCTCAAGGCGTGGCGACTGTGATGCGGCGCCTTCGCTCGGGTATGATTGGCGCCACGCATTCGCAAGGCGCCAGGCGTGGCGCAAGGGGGATGACCAGTTGAGTGTCGACAAGCAGACCGTGTCGCGGCGAGATCGCGCGACCAACGCCAGGGAATCGGCGAAACGCTTCGGGGTGAAGCTGCAGGGAGCGGCGCGAGAGGGTGTGGTGATCGTGCTGCTGGCGGCCTGCGTGTTCCTGCTGCTGGCCCTATTCAGCTACGAGGGAGCCGACCCCGGCTGGTCGCGCAGTGGCCCCGAGACCGAAGTGGCCAACTGGATGGGTCCGGTGGGCGCCTGGCTTGCCGATGTACTCTATTCGCTGTTCGGCGTCAGCGCCCTGTGGTGGCCGGGCATGCTGGGCTTTGCCGCCTGGCGGATGCTGCGTTCCCGACAGGTTCGCCTGGTCTTGGATGCCACGGCGCTGGCGGTGCGCGGCGGTGGGCTGATCCTGCTGCTGCTGGGGACCACCACCCTCGGCGCGCTGCACTTCTATCGTCCGGAGGGTCCCTTGCCCTACTCCACGGGGGGCATCCTCGGTGAAGGCCTGGTGGGGGCCCTGCTGCCCATGGTGGGCGTGGGCGGCAGCGGCCTGCTGGCGGCGGCGGCCCTGCTCTGCGGCTTTCCCCTTTTCAGTGGGATCTCCTGGTTCAGCGTGATGGATGAGCTGGGCCGCGGGGCGCTGCGCCTGTGGGGCTGGGTGGCAGGGCGTTTCGCCTTCACTCGGCAGGAAGCCTCGTCGCCTGCTGGGCCCGAGGCGGCCAGCAGCGCTGCCACAGAGGAGGCCGAAGCCGACTCGGCTCTGGAGGAGGAGGGTACCGATCGACCGCGCTGGTGGCAGCGCCTGTTGCCAGGCCGGCGCGCCCCGCAGCCCGCGTCGGCTGCTGCCTCCACGCCGCGCCGTGAGCCCGGTTTCGGCGATGACGGCAATACCGAGATTCCCTGGGAAGTGCCCGAGCGGACACCGTCGGCCAAGCAGCCCGGCGCCGCCTATGCAGCACGTGAATCCGCGGGCTCTGCAACAACGGCGACTTCCGCCTCCGCTTCTCCCGCAGGCCCTGAAGCGGCCACCGATCCAGGTGCTGCTGCCGGCGTCGCTGCGGGTGTTGCCGCCGGCACGACCAGGGCTGCCACCCAGGGCGCCACCGCCGGCGCGGCGGATGCGGCCGCGGAGCCGTCCGCAACCGGCGGTTCGACGCCTCCTCCCTCCGCTGCCGGGGCTCCCGAGACCGGGCAGGCGTCGCCGGGGCGAGTGCCGGAGAGCGTGCCCGAACCCATGCTCCCCGATGAGGATGAGCCGGCAACGGCCTGGCACGGACCGGCCCTGAGGGCCACCCGCGACGACGAGACGCCGGCGGCCGATCGGGATCTGGTGGACGCGAAACCGGCCGCCGGGTCCGTTGCCTCAGCGGCGTCGACCCACGGGACGGAGTCGGCCAGTCACCAGCGTCGCGAGCCGGCCCTGGGCGGCGGCCACCTCGATGGCGACGGCACCGACGATGATGAGCCGAGGCTTGCCTGGGATGAGCCGGCGGTAGCCGAGGAGGCCGAGGAGGACGAAGTGCCGCCGGCCGTGACCTCGGCGCCGGACCCCGACGCCTCCGCGCTGCACCAGCCGCCCGAGCCCCAGCAGGCAGGCGACGATGACGAGCCGGAGACGCCGCGAGTGGCCACCGCCGAGCAGGCCAGGGAGGCCACCGAGGAGGAGGGCATGCGGCTGTGGACCGTGGAGCACCTGCAGAGCCAGCGCCCGGTGCTGGATGATCTTCCCGAGCCCGATGGTGACCTGCCCAGCCTGCGCCTGCTCACCCCGCCGGAACCCCAGAAGCAGAACTACTCCGTCGACCAGCTGGCCGAGATGGCCGAGCTCCTCGAGGTGCGCCTGCGCGAATACGGGGTCAAGGCGGAGGTGGTGGATACCTGGCCGGGGCCGGTGATCACGCGCTTCGAGATCAAGCCCGCCGCGGGCGTGAAGGTCTCCAAGATCAGCAATCTGGCCAAGGACCTGGCACGCTCGCTGATGGTCAAGAGCGTGCGCGTGGTGGAGGTGATTCCCGGGCGACCCACGGTGGGCATCGAGATCCCCAATCCGCACCGGGCGATGATTCGCCTGCGCGAGGTGATCGACTCCGACCGCTACCAGCAGGAGGCCTCGGCGCTGACCCTGGCGCTGGGCCAGGACATCGGCGGTGGCCCGGTGGTGGCCAACCTCGGCAAGATGCCTCACCTGCTGGTCGCCGGCACCACCGGCTCGGGCAAGTCGGTGGGGGTCAACGCCATGCTGATCTCCATGCTGCTCAAGGCCACGCCCGACGAGCTTCGATTGATCATGGTCGATCCCAAGATGCTGGAGCTCTCCGTCTACGACGGCATCCCGCACTTGCTGGCGCCGGTAGTCACCGACATGAAGGAGGCCGCCAACGCCCTGCGCTGGTGCGTGGCCGAGATGGAGCGGCGCTACAAGCTGATGGCAGCCATGGGGGTGCGCAACATCGCCGGCTTCAACGCCAAGCTCGATGAGGCCGAGCGGGCCGGTGCCCAGGTGGCGGACCCGCTGTGGGAGCCTCAGCCCTGGGAGATGCACCAGACCCCGCCGGTGCTCGAGAAGCTCCCCTACATCGTGGTGGTGATCGACGAGTTCGCCGACATGTTCATGATTGTCGGCAAGAAGGTCGAGGAGCTGATCGCCCGCCTGGCTCAGAAGGCTCGCGCCGCCGGCATCCACCTGATACTCGCCACCCAGCGTCCCTCGGTGGACGTGGTCACTGGTCTGATCAAGGCCAACATTCCCACCCGCATGGCCTTTCAGGTCTCTTCGCGGGTCGACTCGCGTACCATCCTCGACCAGGGCGGCGCCGAGAACCTGCTGGGCCATGGTGACATGCTCTACCTGCCCGCGGGTTCCGGCATGCCCTCCCGGGTGCATGGTGCCTTCGTCGACGACGATGAGGTGCATCGGGTGGTGGAGGACTGGAAGCGTCGCGGCGAGCCCGAGTATATCGATGAGATCCTCTCCGGCGGTGTCTCCGCCGAGGCCCTCACCGGGCTGGAGGCCGAGGGGGCGGATGGCGATGACGCCGAGCAGGATGCCCTCTACGACGAGGCGGTGGCCTTCGTCACCGACTCGCGCCGCGCATCCATCTCGGCCGTGCAGCGCCGCTTCAAGATCGGCTACAACCGCGCCGCACGCCTGGTGGAGGCGATGGAGATGGCGGGGGTGGTCTCCACCATGGGCACCAATGGTGCCCGTGAGGTGCTGGCACCGCCGCCGGCCGGCGGCTAAACTGCTGTCGTCATCTGGCGACAGCGTCATGTAACCATGCAGCTACCATGAACACGCCGTCGGGAACGCAACCCGGCGGTGCACGCGGGGTCCGAGTGTCAGGATCTACCGGAACCGCCCAGGGAGACAGACATGACAGTGAAGAAGACCCTCGCCACCCTTGTCGTTGGCCTTGCCATGCCGCTATCGGCCCTGGCCAGCGAAGGTGCGGAGCGCCTCAGTCGCATACTGGAACCGATGCAGACCTACGAGGCCACCTTCGAGCAGCAGATACTCGATGCCAGCGGCGAGCGGCTGCAGGAGGCGCGCGGCAGCATGTGGTTGTCGCGGCCCGGAAAATTCCGCTGGGAGGTGGATGCCCCCTATCAGCAGCTGGTGGTCTCCGACGGTGAGGACGTCGTACTCTACGACCCCGACCTGGAGCAGGCGACCGTCCAGGCGCTGGACCAGCGGGTGACCCATACGCCGGCCCTGCTGCTCTCGGGCAGCGCCGATGAGCTGGTCGAGAGCTTCGACGTCACACGCAGCCAGCAGGGCAGCGCCGAGCGCTTCAGCCTGCTGCCGAAGGACCCCGACACCCTCTTCGAGGAGCTGGAGATGACTTTCCGAGGCGAACGCCTGGTCGGTCTTCAGATGCTCGACAGCACTGGCCAGCGCACGGCCATCGCCTTTCACGACGTGCAGATGAACCGGGCCATCGAGGATGCGCGCTTCGACTTTGTGATCCCGGATGGCACCGATGTGATTCGCGATACGCACTGACCCGGCTGGGCCAGAGCTCAAGGCCTTAAGCTGGAAGAAGAATCGCCCCCATGGCCTGCCATGGGGGCGATTCACATTAGGCTGCTATCCAGCTTACGGCGCTATTCGCCGCCTTCGTCCGCCTCGGCATCGAGCTGCTCCCGCCACGCCATGATCTGGGCGTAGCGCTTCTCCTGGCCGAACTCGGTGGGACGATAGAAGCGCTGGCGAGGGAACTCCTCCGGCCAGCAGTCGTGACCGCTGCCGGCGGGGTAGCCTTGGGGCTCGTTATGCGCATAGCGGTAGCCCTGGCCGTGGCCCAGGCTCTCCATCAGCTTCGTCGGGGCGTTGCGCAGATAGGTCGGCACCTCCAGTTGTGGCTGGCCCGCCGCGAAGGCCTTGGCCTGGTGCCAGGCCCGGTCGATGGCGTTGCTCTTGGGGGCTACCGCCAGATGGATGGCGGCGTGGGCGATGGCGCGCTGGCCCTCGTAATCACCCAGGCGCAGGTAGGCGTCCCAGGCGGCCATCACCAGCGGCAGGGCGCGGGGGTCGGCATTGCCCACATCCTCGGAGGCGATGGCGGTCAGGCGGCGAATCACGTCCAGCGGGTCGCCGCCGCCCTGGATAAAGCGGGCCATGTAGAGCAGGGCGGCGTCCGGGCGCGATGAGCGCACCGACTTGTGGATCGCCGACAGCAGGTCGTAGAAGTGATCGCCCTGCTTGTCGAAGGCGCTGGCCTGGTGACCGATCACCGCCTCCAGGGCTTCCCGGCGCAGCGTCTCGCCACCCTCCGGATTGGCCTGGGTAAAGTCGCAGGCGCTCTCCAGCAGCCCCAGGGCGCGGCGGGCATCGCCGGCGGCAGCCCGGGCCAGCACCCCGAGCACCCCCTCCTCGACGTGGATACGGCGCGTGCCCAGGCCCCGTGCCTCGTCGGCCAGCGCTCGCTGCTGTACCTCCACCAGCTCCTCCTCGGAGAGTGATGTCAGCACATGCACCCGGGCACGGGAGAGCAGCGCCGAGTTGACCTCGAAGGAGGGGTTCTCGGTGGTGGCGCCGATCAGCGTCAGCAGGCCGGACTCCACATGGGGCAGCAGGGCGTCCTGCTGACTCTTGTTGAGGCGATGGATCTCGTCGAGGAACAACAGGGTCGCCATCCCTCGGGACTGCTGGGCCCTGGCGCGCTCCACGGCGGCGCGGATCTCCTTGACCCCGGCCATCACCGCGGAGAGATGCTCGAGGCAAGCGCCGGACTCGGCGGCCAGGATCTCGGCCAGGGTAGTCTTGCCGGTGCCCGGCGGCCCCCACAGGATCATCGAGCGCACCACGCCGCTCTCGACCATGCGCCTCAGCGGCTTGCCGGGGCCGACCAGCGCCTGCTGTCCCACATAGTCGTCGAGCCGTCGCGGCCGCATGCGCCAGGCGAGCGGGGCATCGTCGTCACGCTCGCTTGCGAAGAGATCCATGGGCGACTCCTTGCGTTGATCGAAAAGCAGCAGGCCGGCGGCCAGGCTGCTAGAGTGGGGGAGGCGTCGAGGGGCCTATCGGGCTCCACGATGAACCCTGTCCCGGATGACGCATCCAATGGAGAGTGCCTTCTCCCATGTACCATACAGGAGGGCCCGACATGCCCATGCTGACCCAGCTGCGTCAGGATCATGCCAATATGGCGCGCATGTTGCACGTTCTGCAGCTCAAGCAGAAGACCCTGGCCGCCGGCGAGCGTCCCAATTTTCAACTGGTCCGCGAGGTCGTCGACTACATACTCGACTACCAGGAAGGCTTCACCCGTCCGCTCGAGAAGGTCTGCACGGAGCGACTCACGGAGCTCGCCCCCTCCAGCACCGAGGTGACCGAGCGTCTGGCCCAGGACTATCGGGCGCTGCAGTCCCGGCTCAAGCGCCTCTCTAACGACCTTGACATGATCCTGATGGATGCCGTCGTGCCAATGGATCGCTTCGCCGAGGACCTCAGGGCCTATCTGGACAGCCACCGTGCCTACCTTCGCGACGAGCGCGAGCTGCTGTTTCCGCTGATTCGCGCGAACTTCAATGACGAGGACCTCAAGGCCCTGGCAGCGGCGCTGCCCGAGGGTGCCCAGGCACAGCTCGAACGGCTGCAGGAGGCCTACCCCGAACTCTATGCCGAGCTGCGCGATGCCCCCGAGCCGGTGACCTGAGCGCCGCCGACCAGACGCCGGGTGCGAGCCTCGGCTCGCCGCCGAGTGTGAGGTAGAATGCTCGGCTATCTCATCGGCCAGCGTCTTGTCATGTCCCATCCGACCCTCCTTGCCCCGCCAGGCACCTGCCTTCCCGCCCCGTCCTCGAGGCGACGGGAGGAGGGGTGATGGCGGGTCCGATCCTGGTTTTCGATTCCGGTGTGGGCGGCCTCTCGGTGGTGGCCGCCCTGCGCGAGCGGCTGCCCCAGGCAGCCCTGGCCTATGCCTGCGACAACGCCATGTTGCCCTACGGGCGGCGGGAGGATGCCTGGCTGGTGCGGCGTATCCTCGCGGTGTGCGATGCCGCCGTGCGCACCAGCGGCTGTGTGGCCCTGGTGGTGGCCTGCAATACCGCCAGTACCCTGGCCCTGGACGCCCTGCGCGAGCGGCTGCGGGTCCCTGTGGTTGGCACGGTACCGGCCATCAAGCCCGCCGCCGCCCTCAGCCGCAGCGGACACATTGGCCTGCTGGCCACCAGCGCCACGGTGTCGCGTCCCTATACGTTGCGCCTGATCGAGACCTTCGCCACGGACTGCACGGTACGTCGGATCGCGGCGGATCCCCTGGTGCGCGAGGCGGAGCGCCGCCTGGCCGGCGAGGCCCACGATGCCGCCGTGATCGAGGAGGCCCTGGCGCGGCTGTGGGAGGATCCCGAGCTCGACACCGTGGTGCTCGGCTGTACCCACTTTCCTCTGCTGCGTGACGCCCTGGCCGCTGCCGCCCCTCGCGAGGTGGCCTGGGTCGATTCCAGCGAGGCCATCGCCCGGCGCACGGCCCAGGTGGCGGCTGGCGTGGCGCCCGCAGCGGGCCCCGGGGCGAGCTTTGCCACCGCCCCCGACGCGGCGCTGGCCAGCGCCCTGGCACGCTTCGGCTTCGCCACCCCGCAGCTGCTGCACCTGGACTGAATGTCCGGGACCCGTTCCCCTTTTCCTGTTCACTGGTATCCCTGGAGGCTTCTTGGCCATTCCCGTCGTCGAACCCGCTCGCTATGACCAGCAACTCGAGGCCAAGGCCGAGCGCATCCGCCGCGACTTCGCTCGCTTCGCCCCGCCTGCCCTGGAGGTCTATCCCTCGCCCCCCAGCCATTATCGCCAGCGTTGCGAGTTCCGGATCTGGCACGAGGGGGATGACCTCTTCTACGCCATGTTTGAGATACAGGAGTCCGAGGGGGATGCCGAGGACTCGAAGAAAAAGCACAAGACGGTGGTCCGCCTGGATGACTACCCGGTGGCCAGCCGGCAGATCAACGCCCTCATGCCGGCGCTGCTCGACGCCATCCGCGACAACGACCTGCTGCGTCGTCGGCTCTTCCAGGTCGAGTTCCTGACCACCCTCTCCGGCGAGGCTCTGGTCACCCTGATCTACCATCGCCCGCTGGACGAGGCATGGGAGGCCGAGGCACGGCGACTGCAGGATCGGCTCGGGGTGATGATCATCGGCCGCGCCCGCAAGCAGCGCCGGGTGCTCGAGCGGGATCATGTGTGGGAGCGTCTCGAGGTGGAGGGACGCGAGTTCGTCTATCAGCAGGTGGAGAACAGCTTCACCCAGCCCAACGCCGAGATCTGCCGTTCCATGCTGACTTGGGCGAGAGAGGTCACCCGGGATAGCCAGGACGGTGATCTGGTGGAGCTCTACTGTGGCAACGGCAACTTCACGGTGGCCCTGGCCGAGAATTTCCGCCGTGTGCTTGCCACCGAGATCTCGCGCACCTCGGTGGCAAGCGCCCGGGAGAACCTGGCTGCCAACCGCATCGACAATGTCACCGTGGGGCGCATGTCCGCTGAGGAGTTCGCCGCGGCACTCAAGGGCGAGAAGGGTGGGCGCCGCGTGGCCGAGTGGGCCCTGGACGAGTATGACTTCACTACCGTGCTGGTGGACCCGCCCCGCGCCGGTCTCGACGAGGCCAGCTGCCGCCAGCTGAGCGGCTACTCTCGTATCGTCTATATTTCATGCAACCCGGAGACATTGGCGAACAACCTGGAGCGCCTGACCGAGACCCACCGGATCACGCGCTTCGCGCTGTTCGACCAGTTTCCCTGGACCCACCACTGCGAGTGCGGTGTTCTGCTCGAGCGACGCGAGTGAAGGAGTCCTGTCTGCGATTGGCAATGCGCAACCGACATGCTCCATGAGCAGAACGTCAAGTGGCTGGGTCGAGCTCCGGGAGTCGCGTAAGCTGGCGACAGGGCCCCGCCGGGGCCGTGTCGAACACTTCCGGTCGCAGCAGCGACCGCCGGTAGCCGAGGTGATGGATGCAGCACGTTGCGAATGACGAAGCCAGACAGGATCTGCTCAAGCAGCTTCATGAGAGGCTGAATGCCAAGCTGGACGCCGCCAAGGCGGAGGCTGTCGGCGCCTTCGCCGAATACTTCTATGCCGCCGTGCCACTGGATGACCTTGAGGATCGTCGCCTCGACGACGTCTATGGCGCCACCCTCTCGGTGTGGCACTTCCTGCAGCAGTTCGATCCGGCCGATCCCAAGGTGCGGGTATTCAACCCGGATTTCGAGGAACACGGCTGGCAGTCGCCCCACACCTTCGTGGCGGTGCTGCACGAGGATATGCCTTTCCTGGTCGACTCTGTGCGCATCGAGCTCAACCGGCGTGGCATCACCGTGCATGCCATTCACAATGCCGTGCTGGCCACCGAGCGCGGTCGCGACCATCGCCTGAAGCAGGTGACCTCGCCGAAGGATCCCGCCGCCCCTGCCCAGCGTGAATCGCTGATTGTCATCGAGATCGATCGCCACTCCGATGTCGAGATGCTGCAGGAGATGCAGGCCAGCCTCGAGGAGGTGCTGGTCGACGTGCGTACCGCGGTGACCGACTTCGATCCCATGCGTGCCAAGGTCGAGGAGGCCCTGGCGGAGTTACGTGCCGGCTGCCCACCGCAGACCGATCCGGATGACCATGCCGAGGCGATCACCTTCCTGGAGTGGATGCTCCATGACAACTTCACCTTCCTGGGCTACGACGCCTACGAGGTGAAGGCCCACAAGGGCGGCAAGGAGAGCCTCGACAAGGTCAAGGGCAGCGAGCTGGGGGTGTTCCGCCTCGACCAGCCGCGCTATCGCGAGCGCATCCGCACCGAGCAGGGGCTCGAGGATGGCCACTACATCCTGGTACCCGAGCTCCTGACCTTCTCCAAGAGTGCCCACCACGCCCGGGTTCATCGGCCGACCTATCCCGACTACATTTCCATCGACCGCTACGATGCCAAGGGCAACCTGGTCGGCGAGCACCGCTTCCTGGGGCTGTTTACCGCCACCGTCTATAACGAGTCGCCGCGCAACGTGCCGATCCTGCGCCGCAAGCTCAAGTCGGTGATGGAGATCGCCGGCTTCAACCCCAAGGGGCACAATGGCAAGCAGCTGCTGCAGATCCTCGAGGTCTATCCCCGCGACGACTTCTTCCAGATCGATACCGAGGAGCTGGCCCAGACGGCGCTGGGCATCCTGAGCATCCGCGAGCGCCGCCGCGTGCGGCTCTTCGTGCGCGAGGATCGTCCGGGGCGCTTCTACTCCTGCCTGGCCTTCGTGCCACGGGACGTGTTCTCCACCGAGCTGCGCCTGCGCATCCAGGAGATGCTCTGCGAGGAGCTCGATGCCACCTTCGGCGACTTCAATACCTACCTCTCGGAGTCGGTGCTGGCGCGCATCCAGTTCATCCTGCGCTTCAAGGACGAACGCCCGGCCGAGTATGACATCAAGCGTCTCGAGGCCAAGCTGTCCAAGCTGGCACGCAACTGGCGCGATGACCTCCAGGCCGCCTGCATCGACGGCTTCGGCGAGGAGCAGGCCAACCGCCTGATGGATCGCTTCCGCGATGCCTTCCCGGCCAGCTACCGCGACGACTTCAGTGCCCGCACCGCGGTCTATGACCTGCACCATATCGGTGAGCTGGATGATGGTGACGCGCTGTCGCTGTCGCTCTACCGCCTGGTGGAGGAGGAGGGCAGCGGGGTCAACCTCAAGCTGTTTCACCGTGATGCGCCGATCCCGCTCTCCGATGTGCTGCCGATGATGGAGAACCTGGGGCTCAGGGTGATCGGCGAGCGTCCCTACGAGATCGGCGCCACCGATGCCAGCTACTGGATCCATGACTTCAACCTCGAGCACCACACCAGCACCGAGGTCAATCTCCAGGAGATGCGTGAGCCCTTCATCGAGGCCTTCCAGCGCATCTGGGCCGGCGAGGCGGACAACGACGCCTTCAACCGGTTGATCATCGGCGCCAACCTCGACTGGCGCGAGGTGGCGATGCTGCGTGCCTACGCCCGCTACCTCAAGCAGATCCGCTTCGGCGTCTCCCAGGACTACATGGCCAACACCCTGGCCAGCTATCCGGAGATCACCCGCGAGCTGGTGACGCTGTTCGAGCTGCGCTTCGACCCCGCCGACCGCCCCGATGAGGGTGAGGTGGAGGCCTGCGTGGAGCGCATCCAGCGGCTGCTCGACGAGGTGGCCAGCCTCAACGACGACCAGCTGCTGCGTCGCTACATGGAGCTGATCCTGGCGACCCTGCGTACCAACTACTACCAGCGCCGCGAGGACGGTGGCGTCAAGGACTATATCGCCTTCAAGCTGGAGCCCTCGAAGGTCACCGGCATGCCCAAGCCGCGTCCCGCCTTCGAGATCTTCGTCTGCTCCCCGCGGGTCGAGGGCGTTCACCTGCGCGGTGGCAAGGTGGCCCGCGGTGGGCTGCGCTGGTCCGACCGCCACGAGGACTTCCGCACCGAGGTGCTGGGCCTGGTCAAGGCCCAGCAGGTCAAGAACTCGGTGATCGTGCCGGTGGGCGCCAAGGGCGGCTTCGTCTGCAAGCGGCTGCCCGAGGGCGATCGCGAGGCCTTCCAGCGCGAGGGCATCGAGTGCTACAAGACCTTCATTCGTGCCCTGCTCGATGTGACCGACAACCTCAAGGGGGGCGAGGTGGTGCCGCCGCGCGACGTGGTGCGCCACGACGACGATGACGCCTATCTGGTGGTGGCCGCCGACAAGGGCACCGCGACCTTCTCGGATATCGCCAACGAGATCTCCGCCGAATATGACCACTGGTTGGGCGATGCCTTCGCTTCGGGTGGCGCCAACGGCTACGACCACAAGAAGATGGGGATCACCGCCAAGGGCGCCTGGGAGTCGGTCAAGCGCCACTTCCGCGGCCTGGGCGTGAACACCCAGGAGGACGAGTTCAGCGTGGTGGGCATCGGCGACATGGGCGGCGATGTCTTCGGCAACGGCATGCTGCTGTCGGACAAGATCCGACTGGTGGGGGCCTTCAACCACCTGCATATCTTCGTCGACCCAGAGCCCGACGCGGCGGCCACCTTCGCCGAGCGCAAGCGCCTGTTCGAGATGCCGCGCTCCAGCTGGGAGGATTTTGACAGCGCGCTGATCTCCGAGGGTGGCGGGGTGTTCAAGCGCAGTGCCAAGTCGATCCCCATCTCCAAGCAGATGAAATCGCGTTTCGGCATCCGCGAGGACAGGCTCTCACCCAACGAGCTGATCAGCGCCATGCTCAAGTCCGAAGTCGACCTGATCTGGAACGGCGGCATCGGCACCTACGTCAAGGGCAGCGACGAGACCGATGCCCAGGTGGGCGACAAGGCCAACGATGGCCTGCGCATCGACGGCCGCGAGCTCAACTGCAAGGTGGTGGGCGAGGGCGGCAACCTCGGCTTCACCCAGCGTGGCCGCATGGAGGCCGCCGCCCGGGGCGTGCGGGTCAATACCGATTTCATCGATAACGCCGGTGGGGTGAACTGCTCCGACCATGAGGTCAACATCAAGATCCTCATCGACGAGGTGGTCAAGCGCGGCGACATGACCGACAAGCAGCGTAACCAGCTGCTTGCCGAGATGACCGGTGAGGTCAGCGACCTGGTGCTGATCGACAACTACCGCCAGACCCAGGCCCTGGATCTCGCCGAGCTGCTCTCGCAGCAGGGGGTCGGCCCCTTCCGGCGCTTCATCAGCGAGCTGGAGGCCGCCGGTCAGCTCGACCGCGAGCTCGAGTTCCTGCCCGCGGACGAGGAACTCCAGGAGCGTGCCGCCAACCAGCAGGGCATGCTGCTGCCGGAGCTGGCCATGCTGATCTCCTACGCCAAGAGCGTGCTCAAGGGTGACCTGATCGTCTCCGATGTTCCCGACGACCCGGTCATCGTGCGCTATGTGGAGCGCATCTTTCCGCGGGTACTGGTGGAACGCTACCGCGACGAGATGTACGAGCATCGCCTCAAGCGCGAGATCGTTGCCACCCAGGTGGCCAACGACCTGGTCGACCATATGGGCATCGTCTTCGTGCGCCGGCTGATCGACTCCACCGGGGCTGGCCGGGCCGAGATTGCCCGCGCCTATATCATTGCCCGCGAGGTGTTCGGGCTGGGCGAGATCTGGTCGCAGATCGAGGCGCTGGACAACCGGGTGCCGAGCCGCGTGCAGTACTCGATGATGCTCGACCTGATGCGGATGATCCGCCGCTCCACTCGTTGGTTCCTGCGCGGTCGCGTCGGCGTCGATACCCGCGAGTGTATCGATTACTTCGCTCCTCGCCTGGCGGCGATCCGCGAGGGTATCGGCGAGCGGCTCAGCGGCGAGGAGCGCGAGAGCTGGGAGGCGCGTCGTGACGAGCTGGTGGCGGCCGGGGTGCCCGAGGCACTGGCGTCCAGCGTGGCGGCTGCCGGGAGCCTGTATGCCGGGCTGGGTATCATCCAGGCCGCACGCCAGGCCGATGTGGTGCCGGAACAGGTGGCCGAGGTGTTCTACGAGATCGGCAGTCGCCTGGAGCTGCCGTGGATGATTCGCCAGATCACCGATCTGCAGGTGCGCGACAGCTGGCAGGCCCAGGCCCGCGAGACCTTCCGTGACGACATCGATCGTCAGCAGCTGGCGTTGACGGTCAGCGTGCTGCAGATGGAGGCGAGGCCCGACGACGCCGTGGCCCGTGTCGCCGAGTGGCTCGAGCGGCATGATGCCATGCATGCGCGCTGGCGCCGTCTGCTCGAGCAGGTGGGTAGCGGCGGCCAGGGTGGCTTCCCGCTCTTCGCCGTGGCGGTTCGCGAGCTGGTCGACCTGGCCGAGAGCAGCCGCGACCTCTGAGCACTTTCCATTCACCACCAACGAGGAACCCCGCCATCAGGCGGGGTTCCTCGTTATGGGCGGCGAGCAGGGCTGGGCGGGAGTCTCACAGCAGGAAGTAGGTGGCCAGGCCCAGGAAGGACATGAAGCCCACCACGTCGGTGACGGTGGTGAGGATCACCGAACCCGACAGTGCCGGGTCGATTCCCGCCCGCTTGAGCAGCAGCGGGATGACGATGCCGGCGATGCCTGCTGCCAGCATGTTGATCACCAGGGCGGCGCCGATGATCGTGCCGATGGCGATGCTCTTGAACCACAGCAGTGCTAGTACCGCCACCACCAGGGCCCACAGCACACCGTTGAGGATGGCGATGCCGACCTCCTTGCGCAGCAGCCAGGCGCTGTTGGTGCTGCTGATCTGGCCCAGCGCCAGGCCGCGGATCGCCAGGGTCAGGGTCTGGCTGCCGGCGATGCCCCCCATGCTGGCGACGATGGGCATCAGTACCGCCAGGGCGACGATCTGGTCCAGGGCATCCTCGAAGCGGCCGATCACCCAGGCGGCCAGGAAGGCGGTGATCAGGTTGATGCCCAGCCACACGGCGCGACGCTTGGCGCTGGGCAGCACCGGGGCGAACAGGTCCTCCTCCTCGTCGAGGCCGGCCATGTTCATCAGTGCCTGCTCGGAGTCCTCGCGGATGACGTCGACGATATCGTCGATGACGATGCGACCGAGCAGCAGGCCCGCCTCGTCCACCACCGGTGCCGAGACCAGGTCGTGGGTCTGGAACAGGGTGGCCACGTCGCGGGACTTCATGTCCACGCGGATGCTGTCCACCTCGTGGTCCATCAGGTCGGCCACCGCCATCTCCGGCGGGTGGCTGATCAGCCGCGCCATCGGCAGGGTGCCCTGGAAGAGGCCGTCGCGGTCCACCACCATAAGCAGGTGGGTGTTGTCGGGGATCGACTCCTTCCAGCGCAGGAAGCGGCACACCGTCTCCAGGCTGACGTCGCTGCGCACCGCGATGGTGTCGGTGCGCATCAGGCGCCCGGCGCTGTCCTCCTCGAAGGAGAGGGTCTCCTCCAGGCGTTCGCGCTGCAGGGCATCCATGGAGCGCAGCATGTCCTCGGCGACCTGCTGGGGCAGGTCCTCGAAGATCTCCGCCAGGTCGGCGGTGTCCATGCCGGTGGCGGCGGCCACGATCTCCTCGTGGTCCATGTCGTCCAGCAGGGTGCTGCGCACCTCGTCGTGCACATGCAGCAGCACCTCGCCGTCGACCTCGCCGGGTACCCGCTGCCACAGGCGGATACGCGCGGCGGGAGGCAGCGACTCCAGCAACAGGGCGATCTCGGCCGGCTCCAGGTCGTCCAGCACGGCATCGACGGCTTCGAGATGCTCATCCCCCAGCGCACGGTGTATGCGCGACAGGCGGTCCTCGAGGGTTTCGGTGGTCTCGGCCATATGCATCTCCCTGGCTCCGCGGGGTGTGTTCCGGGTGCTCCACACCCCGGTGTCTCTTGGTTGGCTACAGTAGATCACAAAATCGGCGTCGGCTGCCCCCTGCGACGTCGTTTCCCCAGGGAGGCGCTGCTATACTCACGCCCCGCCCGTGACCGCCACCCTCCGGAGACGCCATGTACTCTCTTGCCCGCTCGCTGCTCTTTCGTCTGGACGCCGAGACAGCCCACGGCCTGACCCTGCGCGGGCTGGACCTGGCCGCCAGGGTGGGGCTGGCGGCTCGCCTGGGGGGCGAGCGAGTGGCGGACCCGGTGGAGCTGATGGGGCTGCGCTTCCCCAACCGGGTGGGACTCGCCGCCGGACTCGACAAGAATGGCGACCACCTCGATGCCCTGGGCGCGCTGGGCTTCGGCTTCGTGGAGGTCGGCACCGTGACCCCCAGGCCACAGCCCGGTAATCCACGGCCGCGGCTGTTCCGGCTGCCCGAGGCGGGAGCCATCATCAACCGCATGGGCTTCAACAACGCCGGGGTCGACCACCTGGTCGCGAAGGTCAGGGCCAGCCGTTTCGACGGCGTAATCGGCATCAATATCGGCAAGAACCTGACGACCCCGGTGGAGCAGGCGGTGGATGACTACCTGACCTGCCTGGAGAAGGTGCACGCCCACGCCCACTACGTCACCGTCAATATCTCCTCGCCCAACACCCCGGGGCTGCGTAACCTCCAGTTCGGCGAGCACCTCGACGGACTGCTCTCGGCGCTTCGCGAGGCGGGCTCGCGCCTCGACCGCGACAGCGGTCGCCGCGTGCCCCTGGCGGTGAAGATCGCCCCGGACATGGAGGCCGAGGAGGTGGGGCTGGTGGCCGATTGCCTGGCGGCCAATGCCATCGATGCGGTGATTGCCACCAATACCACGGTGTCCCGCGAGGCGGTGGCGGGCCTGGCCCATGCCGACGAGGCCGGCGGCCTCTCCGGACGACCGGTGTTCGAAGCCTCCAATGCGGTGATCCGGGAGCTGCGCCGCCGCCTGCCCGAGATGCCGATCGTCGGCGTGGGTGGCATCGACAGCGGTGCGGCGGCACTGGCCAAGCGCGAGGCCGGGGCCGACCTGGTACAGCTCTATTCGGGCTTCATCTACCACGGCCCGGCGCTCGTTGGGGAGTGCGCGCGGGCGGTGCGCGACGGGGCCTGAGCCGCAGCGTACCCACGCAAAAAGCCCGCGGCTTGCCGCGGGCTTGAGGAAGCGTGAACCTCGATAGGTTCGGGTAGCGGGTTCACACCACCATGGGGTTCTTGTGGATGCCGGAGACACCGGTCATGCCGGCCCAATGATCCCCACGACCTTCACGCCAACCGCTCATCCAGTATTCGCGAAGATTGATGTCCTGACTGGGACAGTCATCGCGGGAGCGACCTGAGACACCTGCCTTGTAGCCATGCGTATAGGCACGCTGGAAGCGATCACGTTTCTGTCGTTTCATTGGACTACCTCTTGATAAGGTATCTGACTGGCTCGGGGATTGTTGAAGCGGCCCGAGCCGTAACATGTCACGGGCCCAGAATCTGGAAAGGGCAGGCCCGATGACAGGAAACGCATGCGTGTTCTCAGTAGCTACTGTCCTATTGATAGCCCATCCCGATCCGGGTTGTCGACCACCGATTTGTAACAGCTCGTTCACCTGCCTGACATGGCACACATTTACCCTACTGCCTCGCGGTGATTGCCGATGAATCCGACCCCATCCACGTCCTCCCTTGAGCTATTGGTGACCTGCCCCCGCGGTCTCGAGGAACTGCTGGCCGAGGAGCTGGCAGCCCTTGGCGCCGCACCCGGCAAGAGCACCGTGGGGGCGGTGAATGTCCGGGCCGACCTGGCCACGGCCTACCGGCTCTGCCTGTGGTCCCGCCTGGCCAACCGCGTCATCCTGTGCCTGGTCCGCGAGGAGGGCGTGAATACCCCCGACCAGCTGCGCGAGGCGGTGGCCGCGGTGGCCTGGGAGCAGCACCTGCCGCTCGGTGCCAGCCTGGCGGTGGACTTCCATGGACGCAGCGAGGAGATCCGCCACACCCGCTTCGGTGCCCAGACGGTCAAGGATGGCGTGGTCGATCGCCTGCAGGCCCGGGCGTTGCCGCGCCCCTCGGTGGATCTCAAGCAGCCGGACCTGCGTCTCTACGCCAATCTCCACCGTGGTCGCCTGGTGGTGGGTATCGACCTCTCCGGCGAGAGCCTGCACCGTCGCGGCTATCGTCGTGACGTGGGGCACGCGCCGCTCAAGGAGAACCTGGCCGCGGCCCTGCTGGTGCGTGCCGGCTGGCCCGAGCTGGCCCGCCAGGGGGCGCCGCTGGTCGATCCGCTGTGCGGCGCCGGTACCCTGCTGATCGAGGCGGCACTGATGGCCGCCGACATGGCACCCAACCTGCCCCGGGAGCGCTTCGGCTTCCATGGCTGGGCGGAGCACGACGAGGCGGCATGGCGAGAGCTCCGGCGCGAGGCCGAGGCGCGAGCCAGCATCGGTCGCAAGCGCTGCCGTTCGCGGTTCTACGGTTTCGACCAGAGCCCGGCGGCGCTCTCCGCGGCCAAGGCCAATGCCATGCGTGCCGGCATCCCGGCGCTGATCGAGCTTCAGGGCGCGGGGCTCGCCGAGCTGGCCCGCCCGCAAGGGCTCGAGGAAGCGCCGGCGGGCCTGGTGATCACGAATCCGCCCTACGGCGAGCGACTCGGCGAGCTGCCGGAGCTGGTGACCCTCTACGCCCGGCTGGGCGAGCGGGTGCGCGCGGCCTTCCCCGGCTGGCGCCTGGCGGTGTTCACCGGCAACCCCGACCTGGGCCATCGCATCGGCCTGCGTGCCCACAAGCAGTATGCGCTGCGCAACGGCCCCCTGGAGACGAAGCTGCTGCTGATGGCGGTACCCGAGCGGGAGGACGAGGAGACGGCCACGCCGCCGTCCCGCTCGGAGGGGGCGCAGATGTTCGCCAACCGGCTGGAGAAGAACCGCAAGCGGCTCAGGAAGTGGCTGAAGAAGAGCGGCGAGAGCTGCTATCGCCTCTACGATGCGGATATGCCGGAGTATGCGCTGGCGGTGGATGTCTATGCTGGCTGGGTGCATGTGCAGGAGTATGCGGCGCCGAAGTCGGTGGATGCCGGCCAGGCCCAGAAGCGGCTCTTCGAGGCGCTGGCGGTGATCCCCGAGGTGCTCGAGGTGGACCCCGCACGGGTCGTGGTCAAGCGACGCCAGCGCCAGAGCGGACGCGACCAGTACCAGAAGCAGGCCGCCACCGGCGAGCGCTTCGAGGTGCACGAGGGGCCGGCCAGGCTGTGGGTGAACCTGCGCGACTACCTGGATACCGGACTCTTCCTCGACCATCGTCCGGTACGCCGGATGCTCGGCGAGATGGCCGCCGGCAAGCGCTTCCTCAATCTGTTCTGCTACACCGGGGCGGCTACCGTGCAGGCGGCCCTGGGCAGCGGCAGCGCGGGTGGTGCGGTGGAGAGCGTCAGCGTCGACCTCTCCAACACCTACCTGCAGTGGGCCCGCGACAACTTTGCGCTCAACCGCCTCGATCCGGGACGACATCGGGTGGTGCGTGACGACTGCCTGCGCTGGCTGGAGAGTGCCCGGGCCGAGTTCGACCTGATCTTCATGGACCCGCCGACCTTCTCCAACTCGAAGAAGATGGAGGATACCCTGGATATCCAGCGCGACCATGGCCGGCTGGTGCGCCTGGCCATGGCGCGCCTGGCGCCCGGGGGAACCCTGGTGTTCTCCAATAACCAGCGGCGCTTCACGCTGGACGCCGACCTGGCGGATCACTATGCGGTGGCGGAGGTCTCGGCGAGGACCTTCGACCCCGATTTCTCTCGGAATCCCGATCTGCACCACGTCTTCCTGATCCGCCACCGGGAGGTCCCGGCATGAGGCCTTCGACCCGCTCTCTGACATGCTCTCGGAATCCCGATCTGCACCACGTCTTCCTGGTCCGCCACCGGGAATCACGGGAAGGGGGCGACGCATGATCCAGTTGACCCTCTACACCACTGTGGGCTGCCACCTCTGCACCCAGCTGGAGGCGTTGCTGGCACGACTGTGCCACGAGCCGGTCGTCCTGGAGCGTGTGGAGATCAGCGAGGACGAGGGCCTGATGGCGCGCTACGGCGTGCGTATCCCGGTGCTTGCCGATGGTGAGGGCGACGAGCTCGATCGCGGCTTCGAGCCCGAGCGGCTCGCCGCCTGGCTGAAGCCCCGGGGCTGGCTGGATGAGGCGGCCTGGGCGTCACTCCTGCGCGAGCTTTCCGGCGAGGAGGAGCCCCGGGAAGCGCGGCCGGCGACGGTGCGTGGCGGCAGGCGCTATCTGGGGTAACCCGACGTAGTCGGGAGCTGGAAGAGCGTCGCTTCGCTCCTGGAAGCTGGAAGAACCCCCTTGAGCGCGACGGTAATGGGATATGTTGCCTTTCAGCTTTCAGCTTTCAGCTTTCAGCTTCCTGCTTACGTCTCGAGCAGCGACAGTTGGCTGACCGCCTCGCGACCCTCGGGGCTATGGTCCTCAACCTCCAGCACCTTGCGAAAGCCCCGGGAGGCCTGGATGGTGGCCTCGTCGGCCAGCCACATCATTGCCTGGTCGCGTTCGTCGGCCAGCTGGTGCTTGAGGCCGCCGAACTGGGTGCCGATCTGGCCCCAGGCGCGGCTGAATATCCAGTCGCCGAACATGTCCTGATGGATGTGCACCAGCACATAGTCATGGTCGGTTTCCCAGCGAATGATCATGGTGACTCCCGCGTGCTGCTGTGTGCCGGCCTGGGCGGCGAAGTGGTAAGCTGGCGCCTATTGTAATGGCTTGCTGGGGGCGAACAACGTTCATGAAGATCCTCGTCGATGCCAATGTGCCTGCCGCCGATGCCTGCTTCGGGGCATTGGGGGAGGTGGTTCGCCGCCCGGGACGCGAGATCGCCCCCGGCGACCTGCGCGATGCCGACGCCCTGGTGGTACGTTCGATCACCCGGGTCGATGCGGCGCTGCTCGCCGAGGCGCGGTGTCTGCGCTTCGTGGGCACCTGCACCATCGGTACCGACCATGTCGATACCCGGCTGCTGGCCGAACGCGGCATCGCCTTCGCCAGCGCCCCGGGCTGCAACGCCGAGGCGGTGGTCGACCATGTGCTGGTGAGCCTCGCGACCCTGGCCGAGCGCCAGGGCTGGCGGCTCGCCGAGCGGCGCGTGGGGGTGGTCGGCGCCGGCAACGTGGGCGGGCGGCTGCTGCACCGCCTCTCGGCCATGGGCATCGACTGCCTGGCCTGCGACCCGCCCAGGGTAGAGGCGGAGGACCTCGTTGCACCCGGCAGCGGTGCGCCTGCCGACTTCGTGGACCTGGATACCCTGATCGACGAGTGCGACGTGCTCTGCCTGCACACTCCGCTGGTGCGCGAGGGCCTCCATGCCACCCATCACCTGCTCGATGCCGAGCGCATCGCCGCCCTGGCCCCCGGGACGCTGCTGCTCAATGCCGGGCGCGGTGACTGCCTCGATGGCCAGGCGCTGCGTGCGCGCCTGGCGGGGCAGGGCGATATCTCCGCGGTGCTCGACGTCTGGGAGGGTGAGCCCGGCATCGACGCGGCGCTGCGCGACCCGGTCGAGCTCGCCACCCCGCATATCGCCGGCTACAGCCTCGACGGCAAGCTGCGCGGTACCCACCAGGTGACCCGAGCGCTATGCCGGGTGTTCGGCCTGCCGTGTCGCGTCACCCTCGACGAGCTGCTGCCGGCGCCGCCGCTGGCCCGGCTCGAGCTTGGCCCGGGGCTCTCCGCCGAGGAGGCCCTGCGTCTTGCCATGCGCGCCGTCTACGACCCGCGCCGCGACCACGACGCACTGCAACGCGAGAGTCGCCGCCAGGGCATGGCCGCCGGCTTCGATGCCTGCCGGGCGGCCTACCCGCTGCGCCGGGAGTTCGCCACCCTCGAGGTGGCGCTGCCGGAAGCGGAGGGGCAGATGGCGGGGTGGCTCACGGGGGCGGGATTCCGGGTCACCACCGCC
>NZ_JAJSPA010000046.1:0-26547 GCF_021282295.1 Halomonas sp. G15
GAGAATCGTGCACCGAGCGTCCTTCGTGTGAACCTGACGGTTGAGGAGCCGAGTGCGTCAATCGCGCACGCTCGGATCTGTGGGGGGCCGGAACGAGCAATCGTCCGGTCTACCCGACCTATAACTCGGCGCACCTGCTGGGTGAGGATTTGAGCGTTTTCACACACATCCCAACAGGCTGCGCCTTTTTCGTTCAAGGCCTTGCTATGTGATGGCCGCTATCCGGGGATGGGGAGCGATGTGGACGGCGGTGCCTCTTGCACACTAATATGGATAGCCATATAGTGGCTTACCATCTATATTATCGGAATCAAGACATGAGCACTTTATATTCCACTACGGTCAACGCGGTCGGCGGGCGCAATGGCACGGTCAAAAGCGACGACGGGCTTCTGGACCTTGGGCTTGCGATGCCCGGCAGCCTCGGCGGCAAGGGCGACGCCACCAATCCGGAACAGCTTTTTGCCGCCGGTTATGCCGCCTGCTTCGGAAATGCGGTGATTCATGTCACCCGCAACCAGGAACAGACGATCAAGGATGACGATGTCGAGGTGGCGGCCACCGTCGGCCTGGGGCCCAACGGCAGCGGCGGTTTCACCCTGAGCGTCACGCTGGAGGTCACGCTGACGGGTGTTGACCAGGCGGCTGCCGAGGCGATCGTTGCCCAGGCGCATGAAGTCTGCCCCTACTCGAACGCCACTCGCGGCAATATCGACGTCGCGCTGCATGTCCAGACACGATGATGCACACCAAGCATGAAGACGAGGCCGGCCAGTGGCTCCGCCTCGACCGTCAGGTCTGCTTTCCGCTCTACGCGGCAACCAACCTGATGCAGCGCCTGTATCGCCCGCTGCTCGCACCGCTTGGGCTGACCTATTCGCAATATCTGGTGCTGCTGCTCCTGTGGGAACACGGCAGGGCCAGCGTCGGCGAATTGCGCGACTGCCTCTATCTCGATGCCGGCACCATCACGCCCCTGCTCAAGCGCATGGAGCGCGACGGGCTCGTCACCCGCAGCCGGGACAGCGAGGATGAGCGTCGCGTGATCGTCGCCCTCACTCCGCACTCGGCGGCGTTGCGGGAGCAGGCCCAGCGGATACCCGAAACGCTCGCGGCCCGGATAGACTTCGATGCCTCGGAGGCAGCCACGCTTCACGATCTGACCACCTCGCTGGTCGCGCGGCTTCAGGCGCTCGTCGAGCAACGAGGCCCGCAACCGTCCTCTTCCCATAAGCCACACAAGGAGGTACGTCATGACCGCGCATAACCTGCCCCGGTTCACCGGTGATAACCTGTTACGCTCCCGCCCGCTCGGCAACTCGGGCTTGTTTGTCTCGGAATTGTGCCTCGGGACGATGACCTTTGGCGGCACTGAGGACATCTGGGGCCTGATCGGCAATCTGCAGCAGGAACAGGCCGATGAACTGATGAAGATCGCCCTGGAGGCAGGCATCAACTTCATCGATACCGCCAATATCTACGGTCATGGCGGCAGCGAGCGTATCGTCGGCCAATCCCTGAAGAATCTCGGGGTTCGCCGCGAGGATGTGGTGCTGGCCACCAAGGTCCTCGGTCCCATGGGGGAGGGCCCCAACGCCCGCGGCGCCTCCCGTGGTCATATCATGAACGAATGCAAGGCGAGTCTCGCGCGCCTGCAAACGGACTACATCGACCTCTACCAGATCCACGGCTTCGACCCGGCCACGCCGATCGAGGAAACCCTGGAGGCACTGAATACGCTAGTGCAACAGGGCCATGTGCGTTATGTAGGCCTTTCCAACTGGGCCGCCTGGCAGGTCATGAAGGCCATTGGCATCACCCGGGCCCGCCACCTCTGCCCCATCGTCTCGCTGCAGGCCTATTACACCCTCGTGGGTCGCGACCTGGAGCGGGAGATAGCCCCCATGCTGACGTCGGAAAACGTCGGGCTGATGGTGTGGAGCCCGCTGGCAGGCGGTTACCTCTCCGGCAAATATGAGGGGCCCGACGCCTCCGAGGAAAACCGGCGCGCCAAATTCGATTTTCCGCCGGTTGATCGTGAGCGTGGCCGTGAGGTCATCCGCGTCATGCGGGAGATTGCCGATGGCAAGCAACTCGACGGCGAGCCTGTCAGCGTGGCCCAGATTGCCCTGGCGTGGCTATTGCACCAGCCGGTCGTCACGAGCGTCATCATTGGCGCCAAGCGCCCCGACCAGCTCAAGGATAATATCCGGGCGGCCCGGGTGCGCCTGTCCGACGACGAGCTGGCCGCCTTGGATGAAGTCAGCCGTCTGCCGGAGGAGTACCCGGGGTGGATGATCCAGTTCATGGCGCAGTACCGCGACCACGGGGCGGAGTGAGGCCGCACGCCGGCCAACCGCAAGGTTCACCACGCGTCTGCCCTGCGGGGCGCCATGACACCAGATAGGCGGGATCGAAGGCGATCGCCCTCGATCCCCGAACAGGAGACACTGATGTCTTCGCTTGAGACCCAATTCCTTCCCCTGACCGAACATCACGACCGCTATGACGCGATCGACCCGCGCGCGGCGCTGAAAGACAGCGCGTCGGGCAAGGTCATCTTCATCATCGGGGCGTCACGGGGAATCGGCCGGGCCACCGCTGTCGCCTTCGCCGAGGCGGGCGCACGGGCGGTCTATCTGACCGCACGCTCAGTGCGGGCGCTCGAAGAGACCCGAGACATGATCCGACAGGCGAACCCGAACACGCAATGCGCATGGTCGGCCTGCGACGTCACCAGCGCGGCCCAGGTCGAAGCCGCCGTTGCCGACTGCGTGGAGAGATTCGGGGGCATCGACGTGGCCGATGCGAATGCCGGCTATCTCGACCACTGGGCCAAGATCGGCGAATCCGATCCGGAAAGCTGGTGGCACAGCTGGGAAGTGAACGTGAGGGGGGCCTATCACGTGATCCGCTTCTGCATGCCCCATCTCATCGAGTCGGCGAAAAGGCGGGCCACCGACGGATCGAGCGGCGGTCATCTGATACTGCTGTCGTCGGTGGGTGCGCAGTTGCTGACCCCGACGGCATCCGATTACCAGACCTCCAAGCACGCGATCAATCGTCTGTGCGAATTCGTCAATCTGGATCATGGCGAAGACGGCATCAAGTGTTTTGCCATCCATCCGGGCGGTGTGGCCACCGGGCTGGGGCAGAACATGCCCGAGGAAATGCACGCCTATCTTACCGACAGCCCCGATCTGGCCGCCGGCTTTGTCGTCTGGCTAGCCTCGGGCAAGGCGGACTGGGCCAAAGGCCGCTATCTCAGCGCGAACTGGGATGTCGAGGAACTGACCTCGCGCCGGGACGAGATCCTCAGAGACGATCTGTTGGTGAATCGCCTGCGGACCAAGGCATGACAGGGAGCGCCACGTGCCTCGCATCGGTGGGCGGCGTCCCGAGGCCATGATCGGCGGGCGGGTCACTGCGAAGGTCCGGCTTCAGGTGGGCGGCCCGGTGGCGTTTCGCTTGTCCGCTGTCCGTCGCCGGATCGGCTCACTGCGGTGTCACAAGCCCTGCGGCGGCCTCGAACGCCTCGGGGTTTTCCAGCGCCGTCGCCAGCAGCATCCCGCCCTCAAGCGTGGCCATGACCCTGATGCCCGACCTCCCCTCGGTGCCTTAGCGTCTGACCTTGGCAGATCCGCCGGTGTGGCCACTGTGTAAAGAAAACCAAGGTTTGTTTTCTACGAGGTGCCGAGATGTCACGACAAGACGGAGAGCCGCCCCATTGTGCTGATGGAACTCCCCCGGCTAGCCCGGTGGAGCGCCTGAAGGGCTCGGTGCAGGAGTACTCTGAGTCGTTCGAGCCGGTGGGCGTCGAGGACTGGGAGGTATTGGGCCTCGAGGATGACATGGGCACGGCGGGAGGTAGCGCATGATCATCGGCTATGCCCGTGTCAGCACCCAGGACCAGAATCCCCAGCTTCAGCGTGACGCCCTCGAGGAGGCCGGCTGCGAGCAGATCTTCGAGGAGCGTGTCACCGGCACCAAGCGAGAGCGCCCCGAGCTGCAGGCTTGCCTGCGTACCCTACGCGACGGCGACACCCTGGTGGTGTGGAAGCTCGACCGGTTGGCTCGCTCGCTCAAGGACCTGGTGGAGCTGATCCACGAGCTGGATGACCGCGGTGTGGGCTTCCGGTCGCTCACCGAGGCGATCGATACCACCAGTGCCGGGGGCAAGCTGGTGTTCCACATCTTCGGCGCCCTGGCGGAGTTCGAACACAGCCTGATCCGGGAGCGGACCTTGGCCGGCCTGGCATCGGCCAGAGCCCGCGGTCGCAAGGGAGGGCGTCGCCCGGTCATGTCAGCCGCAGACGTGCGCAAGGCGGCGGCGATGTTGGCCGACCCTGAGATCACCAAGACCGAGGTGGCCAAGCACTTCGGGGTCAGCCGGGTGACGCTGAATGCTTCCCTCGAGCGCGAAGGGCTGGCCAAGGCCGTGAACCACCCCCAGCTCGAGCAGTTGCTAGCTGAATGCGATCCCGATGCTCCCGAACTGGAAGAGCTGCGATCCTGGCAGGAGGCGCCGGCCGTGGGGCGGGAGGTTTAGGCGACGGCCTGGATGCCATTCCTCTCGATCAGCGTCAGCAAGCGTAACGCCGGACCGCCAGGTCGCTTCACGCCGCGTTCCCAGTCGGAGACCAGGTTCTTGCTGACGTTGAGGTAGCGGGCAAACACAGGCTGGGACAAGTACTCACGCTCACGCAGGGCGCGGATCTCCTCAGGAGACAGGGCCTTTACCGGCGTGAGGCAGGTCTCATTGAAGTCACGCATGGTCTGATGGTCGATGGCACCGGCCTCGTGCAGCGCCTCCAGGGTTTCATGGATGGCGGCGAGGGCGTCACTGCGGTACTGCTTAGCCATTGTCATCTACCTCCGAAAACTGCCCCTTCTCGGTCATCGCGTCCAGGTGCTCATCAGACAGTGACAGGATGTGCTGTGCTGCTTGCTTGAAAGCGGCCGTGGAGAGTGTGGGAGCCATTTTGTCCCATCATGACAGCGAGAGAGCCGTGGCAGGGCCATCAGTCTTCGCCAAGCAGCTCGGCGCGATGCTTACGTATAGTTTCCCTGGAGGCGGCGTTTGCCTTTGAGTGGGTCTCTTGGACTTTTTCTCGTGACGCGAACGGCTGCTCTTTGAGGCTGGCTGTTCCCAGCCTCACGAGTCGGCCTGAGCGCGTCTTGGAGCGAAGTACCTTGCGGCCCTGGCGGTCGTATTCCATCGGCATGTGCCTCCTCCGCGATGGCTTGCCCGAAGGGCAAGGATAGCATTCAGGGGCTGACGAAAAGACATTGGGTTGACAAAGAAATCGTATAGGGTATAAGAGTTAATCGTTTTTAATATTAAAAAAGGTCTATCATGATAATTACTGTAGGCAACACGAAAGGTGGGGTTGGTAAGACCACGCTTGCAGTTAGCTTGGCGATTGCTCGAGCCCTATCGGGGCGCGACGTATGGCTGATCGATGGTGATCGCCAAGGCACGGCACAGACAGCTATCAGCATCCGTGCAGAGAATGGGGTGAGCCCTGGTATCGCCTGCGCGACATACCCTGATGGGCCGACGCTGCGGAGCCAGGTACAGCAGCAGATGGCCAAGTTCGATGACATCATCATTGATGCCGGCGGTCGTGACTCAACGGCCCTGCGAGCGGCTTTGGTGTTGAGCGATGTGCTGTTGGTGCCCTTTGCTCCTCGTTCCTATGACGTATGGGCGCTAAGCGATATGGCATCCCTAGTAGATGAAGCGCGTAGCGTCAGAGATGGCTTGCGATCGGTCGCTGTGTTGAACCTGGCCGATCCTGGTGGCAACTCGGTGGACAATGATGAAGCGGCCGCGGCGGTTGCCGATGTTCCCCAGTTCGAATACCTGGCGACGCCGATACGAAGGCGAAAAGCATTTGCTAATGCAACGGGGGCAGGGCTGTCAGTGCAAGAGATGAAACCCGTGGACAAGAAAGCTGTTGCCGAATTAGCTGCACTTGAAAAAGAGCTATTTTAATATTAAAATGATATTTATATGATTTTATATGGGGTGTTTATGGCAATTACCAAGCCGAAGGCAAAACCTTCGCAGACGGCGGAATCATTCATCTCTGGTGCACCTGATTCGGAAGCACAGCCGAAAGGGGTGAGGAAGGGCAACAAGCGGCAGATCAGCCTCACGATCACGCCGGCGCTGTTGCAGCGAGTAGACGAGTTGGCCGCAGAGCTTGGCCAGTCTCGAGCCGCCATCATCAACATGGCGATCTATCGGGCCGTTGAACACGGCCTCATCAAAGAATGACCAGAGGCAGGGCATGAGCAAGGATCGCCAGCAATTCATCCAGGAGAACGCCAGGCCAGGTGAAACCTGGAATGAAGCCTCCACACGTCTCTGCCCAAGCAGAAGCAAGGGCTCGAGAGGTAAGCGTTCTTCACTCGTTCCTGAGCGTCATGCCCAGCGTGACTTTTTCATTGCCGATATTCTGGATGCGAGCCCGAAAGATGACATCGGGAGCATGGAGCATCCGCTATTCGCTCTGAAGGCAGGCGATACGCGAATGCGTACTTACGGGCGCAACAACGTGACCGTCAAGGTCATGCCTGGTCACGGTGGTTGCGCGACGATCCACGACAAAGATTTGTGGATCTACTGCATTAGCCAGCTTGTCGAGGCAATGAATCGAGGCCGAGAAGATGTTTCCAGGACGGTACGATTCACAATGTACGATTTTCTGGTGACGACCAACCGGCCAACGTCAGGTGTCGGTTACCAGCGGGCTGCCGAAGCGCTCAGGCGACTTGCTGGGACACGGATTGAGACCAATATCGAAACGGATGGCTATCGCGAGCGTGAGGGCTTTGGGCTAGTGGATTCCTGGCGTGTCGTTGAGAAGTCACGCAACGACGACAGGATGGTGGCCGTGGAAGTCGATTTACCACGTTGGCTGTGGCGAGCGGTGGAAGCTCGGCAAGTGCTGACCCTCAGCCGAGACTACTTCCGGCTGCGTAAGCCGCTGGATCGGAGGATTTATGAACTGGCCCGCAAGCACTGCGGAGCACAACCCAAGTGGCGTGTGAGCATCCGTGCACTGTATGAGAAGAGCGGTAGCATGGATACGCTGCGCAACTTCCGAGGAGCTATCAAGGCTCTAGTCGAAACCAGCGAGCTGCCGGACTACCGAGTGAGCTTCGATCAGGAAGGTGATGCGGTGACGTTTTATGCTCGTGGAGCGAAGGGAGGCAAGGCCCAAATGGATGATCTGGTAAAGGGTAAGCCCCAGAAGCGCATTCGTTAATGCAGGTGAAGGTACGATAGCTTTCGACACGTACCTTTAGCTGCACCACCTGTGAATTGGCACGTACTTTTACCTGCACCTCGGCTGTGAATTGGCACGTACGTTTACCTGCACCCGCTTCGTACGTTTACCTGCACTGATGCCCCTGCAGCCCGCATCAGGCAAGGCTTTCCGAAACTGTAACGCGCGCGCGCTTTTAACCAAAACCTTAAAAACCTTTAACGCGCTACGCGCTCACCTACCCTTCGCTCGTACCTCGCTCCGCCCCCGCTACGCGGGCCTAAACGATGACGCGCCAGAGGCGCGGCTGACGGGCGCTTTCGAGCCGCTCCGCGGCTGCGCGCCCTGGACGGCACAGCCTGGCCGCTAAAGTGACAAGCTACAGTGGGCCGAACCCTATCCTCGTGCAGGAACAAAGGCGCTCCGCGCCTGGGTTTAGCAGGTAGGTGGAGAAGGCACGCTTGGAGGTCGTCGCAAAGGTTCGTGGCTCCGCTTGGGTTGAGTGCTTTACTGGCATAGCCACGCCTGTCGGGAGATTTGATGCTGACCCTACGCCTGCCCACCGAGATCGAAGAACGCCTGGAAGCCCTAGCCAAGGCCTCTGGCCGTACCAAGGGTGACTACGTCCGAGAAGCGATCCTCGAGCACCTGGATGATCTCGAGGATCGCTATCTCGCCGAGACATCCCTGGAGCAGCTCCGCCGCGGCGAGCTCACGCTCCACCACCTGGACGACGTGGAGCGTGAGCTCGGCCTGACGGGTTGAGCGCTCACCGACGCGTTTCGAGACGCCCATCCCACCCTGAATTACTCCCCCAGGGGCAGCTGCCCCTGGTCCTCCTCCCGATCGTGACGTTGGCGGCTCTCCAGGGCCTCCATACGGGCCGCTAGGGCCTCACCCTGTACCTCGGCCTTGGTTCGCCCCTTTTCGGCCTCTTGGGCGCGTTTCTGGGCGTCCTGGAGTTGCTTTTCCAGGGCGGCGAGGCGTTCCCGGTACTCATCGCGCTGTTCGGCCAGGGCCTGGCGGTGCCCCTGGGCGTCCTGTTGGCGGGCCTGTCGTTCCTCCTGGAGCGCCTTGGCACGTTCCTCGGCCTGCTGCTGGGCGGCCTCGGTGCGGGTCTCAGCCACTGCCAGGGTGCGCTCGGCCTCGATGCGGGCCTGATCGATCTGCTTGGCCTCGCGCTGGGCCTCGATGCGCGCCTCCCGCTCCTCGTCACGCTGCTCCTCGAGGGTGGTCACCCGGTTGCGGGCCTCGGCCAGCTGCTGCCGGGCGTCGTCGCGCTGGGTCTCCAGCTCCCGCACCCGCTCGCGGAACTCGGCCAGGGCGCTGCGCGCCTCGTCGCGCTCGCCGGTGACACGATCGCGTTCGCTCTCCAGGGCCTCCACCCGGCCGCTCAGCTCCTCGACCTGCTCCTCCAGCTGCTCGCCGGTGGCGGCGAGCTCGTCGGCGGTGTGCTGGGCCTCCAGGGCGTTCTCCTCGGCCTCGGCGCGGGCTGCGGCGGCCTGGCGTTCCAGCTCCTCGGCCAGGGCGGCGGCCAGCTCGTCAGGCAGGCGGGCGGCACGACGCTCGGCCGGCGCCTGGGTGGCCCGCCACGCCTTGAGATGGCGGTGGATGGTGTTGGGGCTGCCGGTGCCCAGCTGCTCGCGCACCCGCTGGATGGACGGCTTCTCGCCCTGTCCCACCAGGGTGTCGGCGACGGTGGCGACCTGCTCGTAGGTGACTCCGGTGCGTGCCATATCGTATTTCCTTCAGCCGTATCGTATATTGTATTTCATATTATATGTTATACGGTACAAAATACAATACAAAATACGCGTATGATACGAAATATCCCGACAGCAGGGCGTGTCGCCGGTGGCCAGGCACGAAAAACCCCGCCGTAGCGGGGTTTGAGGGGGCAGCGTGGGGGCTATGCTGGGGGGATGACGGATCTCTGGATGTTCTTGCTCGGCGTGTCGCCGATTCTGCTGATCATGATCGCGACGATCGTCGCGGGCGGCGTTGTGCTGATCACACGCCGCCGGCACTGAGCCGCTTCGGCGGCATGGTCGGGTGTGGCCGATGGTCTCCTGGAGGCGCGAGGAACCTGGTTCGTATCGCTCAGACCGGGAAGCCGTGATGGCTGCCGTCGGGGAGTTCGACATCCAGGCGGACGCGGCCGCCGATCGCCTCGACATAGCGCTTGAGGGAGCTCAGGCGCAGGTCCTGGCCGGCTCTCTCCAGCCCGGCGATGGTCGGCTGCTTGACGCCCATCGCCTCGGCCATCTGTGCCTGGGTCATGTCGACCAGCTGCCGCAGCTCGGCGAGCCGCAGCTCGAGCAGCATCTCATCGGCCTTGGCCTGGGCTGCCGCCACGACCTCGGGTTTCTCGTTGGCGATTAGGTCTTCCAGCTTGCGTGCCATGGGGGTCACCTCACCTCAGTGTGTCCAGGTGGGCCGTATATTCCTTGTCGGCTACCGGGATCATCTCGTCATAGAAGCGCTTGTCGTTGCCGCCCTTGTCGCCGGCGCACAGCAGAATGCCGGTTCGTTGCGGGTCAAACGCATAGAAGGCGCGGATCGGTCGCCCTTGGCTCTGGATCCGCAGCTCCTTCATGTTCGGGTACTGGGAGCCATTCACGGTATCGGCATGCGGTCGGGCCAGCATCGGGCCGCGTTCTCGCAATAGCAGGAGCGAGGCCAGGACGTTCTCGCGGTCGGTGTCATCCAGCGCGTGGTACCAGGCCTCGAATCGCTCCGTCTGCTCGATCGACCACATGGGGTCCCTCCTGTGTTTATAGGAAATAGGCTATATAGGTTTTGTCCTATTATCAAGCCACCTCGTTCATGCAGAACGAGAGCGAGCCAGCTTCCGGGGACGTCCTCCTGGAGCCCCTGGGCGTGGCCCGGGGGGCTTGGGGCGCGTCCAGGGCCCGCGCAAGTGTGGCTCCCAGTCCGGCCAGTGGCCCAACGCCGCGGCGAGCACGCCGGCGGTACGCCAGTAGTCATAGCGGCTGGCAGGTGACAGCTCGGCGGTTTTGGCCTTGAGAAACCACTGCAGATGCTTGGCCCGCCACTGGTACGGTTCGCGGATCCCCCAGTGTTCTTCGATGGCCCGGGCAATGCGTTGGCCGCGGCGGATATGTGCCTGCACGCCGCTGTTTTTACCGGGCTGGGCGCGGCGCAGGAGGATCTCAATACGAGTGGGGCGTACGGTGGTCATCGGCGGCTCCCGACATAACTGACCAACACATCGACCCGGCCGTGGCCGAGCTCTTTGGAGATGGTGAGGCGCGCCTCGAGATCCTTGTCTTTGGGTGCCAATCGCTCACCGGCCACCGCCGGGGCGGGATGGCCGGTGATCTGCAGGTAGCGCGCGCAGGCGTAGGCTGCGCGCGAATCGTGATAGCCGGGCAATCCATGCTGCTGGAGGATCGCGCGGGCCCGGTTGAGCTCGCTACTGCGTGCAATGGCCACATCGACATAGCGCTCATGAGACGCGATGAGGTTACGGCTGTCCGCGGGGCGGGCAGCGAGGGCATTGGCCAGGGCCTGGCGCTGTGCCTCGCCGACCGGGATCCAGCGATCGGCGTCTCTGCCGCCCTTGGTACCCTCCTGGACGTTGACGTACGAGTTGCCATGTTGGTCATGGCGAGCGGCTTCTCGCGCCCAGCGATCGAGGTCCGCTTTGACGGCCTCCTCGCGGCGCACGCCGAACGCCCGAGCGAGCTCGAGAGTGACGGCGGCGCGGGTCAGGCCGGCCTCTTGCAGTGCCGCGATAGCGCCCTGCACGCGGTCCGTATCGAGAGCGGCCGGCGCCGTTATCCTGACGTTGCTGCGCGGCCCGGCATATTGGCTGGGAGAGATCTTCACATGGCGGTCGCCGCGCAGCGCGGCAAATGTGGTGTTCACGGTGCTGAGGCGGTTCTGTGCCGTCGATACGGCGAGTGTGCCGGCCTCGACCCGCTCTTGGACATGCCCGGCATAGGCCGTTGCCAGGTCGCGGCTGTCGATTTGAGAGAGGTCGCGAACGCCCTGTTCGCGTGCCCAGTCGACGAATGGTTTCCAGCGCTGCGTATGGGTGGCGACGGTTTCGAAATGACCCTGTCCATAATAGTCGCGTAGGGCATTCTTTGCCGCGAACTCCATCTTTTTTCCATACCCAAAATTTCGCTGACTGGCGTAACGACCCACCTGCATTTCCTCCGATTGTTGGTAGTGATATCTCCCGGTATCCCCGCCCTGGTTGCCGCGAGCGGCGCAGGTAAGTGAGAAACCGATGGGCTCGGTCGGGCCTTGGGAGGCTACGTCGTGACGTGACGAGGACGCCGGCAGGTAACGCCTGGCCGGGTGGCGATTCATGACCAATGCGCGATCGCGATGAGTAAGCGGAGCTCGCTCGGCGGGGGGATCGCTGCGCCCGAGGCAGGGGCGCGTGCATGGCTTCGTTCGTGGTGCAACCGAACATGGGGCAGCCGCTGTTGAGACGGGACAGAGCGCGTGCCCGCCTGCCAGGCGGGGGGGCCATCAGGCCGCGGACTGTTCCGTCGAAACATGGACGGGGAGGTTTTGGTGCAGGTTTTGGTACCCCCTGGCGGGGGCCGCGGGCGCCGCCGCCAGGCCCTGTGCCCCGCTAACGCGGGGCTTCGGGCCAGACGGCGGCGTCGGCGCAGGGGCGCCGTCTCTGTGCCGCGTTGCGGCGACAGAGACGGCGAGCTGGGCAGCACGATCGTGCTAACGGTGCGGTAAATGGCGGTAGTCAGCCGTCAGCAGATGTAGTGCTCAGCTCAGCGTGGCATGCCTGGATCAGGCATAGGAGGGGACGAGCCTGCGGCTCGGCGCGACGCGCGGCAGCTCTTCGAGCTGCGCCTACGACGCGAGGTGCACATGCTCCTGATGGTAGCCAGGAGCCGGCATCGTCAGACATATGCCCAGGGCGAAGAGGTCTGCAACGATGATGGAACGCCGGGAATGGCGTCAGACTGCCGAGCCTGGAAGGCTGGCGTTCTGGTGGGTCACCGCGACAGGCGCGGCACTCGATCGGCCGTATGTCATGGACACAGTGGGCGATGGAGTCGGGGCATACGAGGTGTGTGGTAGTGCGGAAATTTGCTGATTGTTTCAGGAGGCCAGCGCTACCTCGGTCAAGCCGCTATGCGGCAGGACTGTAGGAAGATTACCTCTCCGAAATGACGATGACAAGTCCCTGGCAACGGCCCGTTCACCAGAGGCTTTAGGTGTCCGATAGGCGAGTGTGAGGGGAAGTATTGACCGCTCTGAGCGGAGCGCTATCCGGCGGGGAGAACACCTCTTTGCCGGTTAGACCTGGACCTTGCGAGGACGGCCGCCCTTGGCCCCATTGGCCCTGGACGCATGCCGTTTAGCCTCGCTGCGGCTGCGCCCGCCCGCGGCACCCAGCTGACGGGCCATCCACTGCCGGCTGCCGAATTGTCCTTCCAGCAGCGCGGGGACATACACGTCGGCGTCCAGCTGGGGCCAGTGCAGCCCAAGCCCGGAGGGGGAGATCTCGATCTCGGCCAGTGCCTCGGGCGTGGCGTCGGCGAGGCCCTCTACCAGGGCCGGTGGAATCGACAGCTCCAGGCCAGTGTGCAGACGCACGATCACACGTTTGGTCCGCCGGTCATAGCGGGCGGACACGGCGTGGGCATGGTCGCGCTCAGCCGCCAGGCGAGCCTCGGCGTGCTGACGGGTGTCATCAGTAATGGCCATGAATCTCCCTCCATTTGCCGCAGAGTGTCAGGAGCTCAGCCGACAGCGCGGAGGCGATCCGGTTGAGGTCCGGCGTGTTGAAGCGATAGCTCTCGCGCAGCTCCGGTGGTCCGTCGGGACAGTGCAGGATGAACACCGCTTCGCCGCCCTTGCCGATGACATGAACATGCGCGGGCCGATGGTCGTTGGGGTAGATGACGGCGCGCAGGCCATCGAAACGCAGGACGGTGGGCATGAGAGGAGTCTAGCATAAACCTAACCGTTTAGGTTTTAGAGGCGCGGAGCCGAGAGAGGGTGTCCCTGACGACCGCCGCCGAGAGGGGAGGCGATACGAAGAATCACGATCACCGATCAGGGCCGGGTCCGCGAATTCGGAACGCACTGCGTTCCGAATTCGCGAAGATGGCCAGGTCATGGCGCCATGCTGCGATGGGGCGCTCCAGGACCCGACTATGTCCGGGTTGCAGTGAACGCCGCGGCTACCGAGTCCATCACTCGCTGAAAGGGCAACACGGGCAGCGAGCGGGGGAAGGCGGCACGAAGAATCACGATCACCTAGCCTGATGTGACGCGGACAATTTACTGGAGGCCAACATGATGGAGAAAGGGCTGGAGGGTGATGGAGAGGCGCCGGGGGCTCCTCCCACTCCCACGGAGGTTGATGTTTGGCGGGCGACCATCGCGATGTTTGGTGGTGACAGATCGGCCGCGGAGGCCTGGTTGCACCAGGAATCCATGGGGTTGGGATGGCGGCGACCGATCGACGTGATGGAACAGGAGGCGCAGCAGGTGCTTGACCTGATCGTGCGGATTGATCATGGGATTTACACATAAGTTATTGGTTATGATGTGATTTTTCACGAAGAAGGGTTTGTGTCCGCATTTTCCTTTTTTTATGTACGCTTACTGTTATTCGTCCGAAGGTGTCACGATATTTCAATAGCTTACGAATTGCCGAGACAGAGAAACCGCAACGTGTAACGCTCAATTGCACATGAGCGTACGCATGGGCCGCTCTTGGCTCCTCGCCATCCTGACGGAAGTCGGGAAATGGTATGGCCTCCGCGGCGACGGCCGGTAGTTCTTGCTCGCAAAACCCATTACCGACCCGGTGGCACGGGATGGCGTCATCGCCTCCGCAGCCTATATGGGTGGTAGCTGGCACTCGCAGAACCCAGCCCCGTCCCTCGTTTTCGAAGCCGGTAGCTGGTGGTCGCAAAACCCGTGGGGCGCCGGTGAGGGCTCCATGGATGGGACTGGTAGCTGATGGTCGCAGAATCCGGTGGACACAGGGGATATGGTCCGTGTCGCCCAAGCGGACATGGGCACGATAAGCGCCATAATCTTGAGTTATAGACAGCCACATCATGGCTGCCTAATAGGCAGAACGACTAAGTCGTTGTAACCCCCCAGGACCAATTGCCACTTGCAGTCAAGAATATCTCCGAAGTAAATCCACGCTTTTGGAAAGCAGACTTTACTCGGCTTCTCATATCATCACGAACAGACCCGGAATCTTTTCCGTTAAAAGTTCCCATGACCGCGGTCGTTGGGATAACTACATCATTTCCATTGCTAGATTTTACCACCTTTTTCAACCCCAAGCCCTCTAGGTCGCTATACGCATCCCGGTAATCTTGAGATGTGGCATTCTTTAGGTCGAAAGTGCAAAAAACAAGGTAGCTCACTCTGCGTCTCCTATCTGTTCAGTGTGTCGTTCACAGGGACGGCAAGTGTCCCCGCCTGTCTGAGGGTGGGAAGAACGGGACCGTAGCTCCTCGGTGGTGCGGCCCCGCCATAGGTCTACAAGCCTGGCTTCTCAGCCATTGCCTTAGCACCTTCCGGCAAGTGTAGCCTAAGGCGTTGCGTGTATCCAGAGGCTTTACATGTAGACAGGAGCGTTACGGTGTGCTATGCTGGTATGGCTGCAAAAAAGTCAGCAAAGAGCGAAGTAAATAAAAAGCAAGTTGTAAAAGGCAAGAAATTGCTTTTTGAGAAAAGATGAGCCCACCACAAGGAGTTTTATATGAAATTCACCAACAGCGTTATTAGCGCAATTCCAACCATATTTTATATATGGAGAAAACAGTAGCCTTTTTGGCTAAGGAGTGTGTAACCAAATACTTAATTATGAAGGTAGAAACCATGTCTCAAGTTGTAGAGGCGCGCGACAAGTTGTTGCCTCTCAATATGCGCGTTGAGAGCAGAAAACGCGCCCTTATCGATAGGGCTGTTGCCGAGTTAGGAGGAGATCGAACAAGCTTTGTCCTTGATGCCGCTTGTCGGCGTGCAGAAGAAGTTCTGCTTGATCGACGTATATTTGCTCTGGATCCTGACTCGTTTGAGGCCTTCGAGAGGGCTTTGGATACCCCAATCGAGGACAATTCATGTGTAGTCAAGCTGATGAAAAAGAAGCGACGTTGGCAGTAGAAGCTCCTGAGAAAATCGAAAAGCGCCATAAGTTGGCAAATTTCGACTGCGGAAAAGAGTCGTTGAACTCTTTTCTGAGAAAACGGGCAATTAAGAATGCCAAGAACCATGCAACAGCAACATATGTTGTATGTTACAAAGGGGCTGATCATGTTGCTGGTTATTTTTCGCTAGCGACTGGTGCGGTAATTCGTGAGCAAGCCCCTAAGGCAATGCAGCGCAACATGCCTAATGACATTCCTGTTGTGGTGCTTGCTAGGCTAGCAGTTGATATTCAAGCTCAGGGGAAAGGACTCGGTGAAGAGCTTTTGGCTGAGGCTATTGAGCGAGCATTGAATGCCGCTGAGCATGTTGCTGTACGTGCGCTTTTGGTTCATGCACTAGATGACGATGCAGCGGATTTTTACAAAAAGCACGGGTTTATCGAGATGCCCCATGACCCGATGATCTTAATGCTTTCCCTCAAGGGAAAAAGCACGTAGTAAGAGATCACCAGATGTGTGGGGGATGTGATGTGGGGTAGGCACGTTATTTCAGGGATGAGGCATCCCTGAAATAACGTGCCTTCAGGCGCTTGCTACTGTCAGGAGGCTTCTGAAACCCGGACAGTCCCCCGCGACCAGGAGGACGCCAGGCCATGCCTGACGCGGGATCGCCCTCGAGCACCATCGAAAGCCCAGCCACCGAAACCCGGACAGCGCGCAGTCGCGCGGCCAACGACACGGCGCGCGGCCGTCAGCACACGAGGTGCACCGGCTGATGCGCGGCGCGATTCGGCATAGTCGCCACGGCTGGCGGGACGCCCTGATGCTGCGGCTGGCCTTCGAGCACGGTCTGCGCGTCTCGGAGCTGGTGGGGCTGCGCTGGTCGGCCGTCGACCTGGTGACCCACGAGCTGCGCGTCCCCCGCGCCAAGGGCAAGGTCCGTGCCGGCGGCACCGGCGGCAAGCGCCATAATCTTGAGTTTCTGTTCGAGGAAGAGGCATGCTAGAGGAGATGACCTAATGCCTACCCTCCTATAAGTTGGCTATAGACCTTCTCGTTGCATACCCCAGGTAGCGATCTCACCTTTGAGCTCGTTCACTACGACGGTCATGTCGAGACTCGGGAAGTAATAGTTCTTGATGATGTCGGGGTTTCTCGTAGTTGCTGGGAATTCTTCCCATTCTCCGAAACGGGCACGGAAGGTCTCTGGCTCCCAGGGAGTGCCGGGAAAGACGTTATTCATTACCCACGCCTGGCCTTCTTCGCGTTCGAGATGGACTTCGGAGGGCTCTCCTGATCCAGTTATCGCTAGCACCTGGGTCTCTGAAGCAATCGACTCATCGATGGATGAGATCTTCTCGCTTTCCCCGAATCCCCAGCGTGGATAGAAGGTCGCACCCACCTCATAGTCTCCTTGGGGGAGCTCAGTCAGCTGGATCACTGCTTCCCCGCGCCCACCCAAGACTGGCACACGCTGACTGGTGCCGACAGCAATGTCATCGGGGGCCTGCCCCGCCAGGCGCACTGTAAGCGGTCCACAAACCCCATCTTCTGCCGCTGAGTAGTATCCGTCAGACTGGTGTCATTCGATAGCAAGGAGGACACCATGACCGACCTGACCTCGACACAGGCCTACTGGCTGGGCCACCTGTTCCATGCCTCCTCCCGGCAACTGGCGCTGAGTGAATACGCCGAGGAGCAAGGACTGGAACTGGCGTCACTGCTGGCGTGGGAGCAGCGCCTGAAGGTGCAGGGCGTGCCCGTGCCACCTCGCCACCGGCCGCTGCGCTTCGTCGCCGTGGAGGTGGCCCGATGATCCGGCCGGACACCCGGCTGCGCGTCTACCTGTGTCGCGAGCCGGTCGACATGCGCAAGCAGATCGATGGACTGGCCCTGCTGGTTCAGGAGGCCATGGCGCTCAACCCCTTCGAGGAGGCGGTCTTCGTGTTCGGCAACCGCCAGCGCGATAAGGTCAAGCTGCTGTTCTGGGAGCGTAACGGCTTCGTGGTCTGGTACAAGCGCCTGGAGCGGGAGCGCTTCAAGTGGCCGGACCGCCTGGAGGGCGACACCGTCACGCTCTCGGGCCAGGAGCTGAACTGGCTTCTGGATGGCTATGACCTCAGCGCCATGCGCCCCCATAAGGCCTTGGATTTTCAGGCGGTTGGCTGATTTTCTGCTGCTTTCATCGGCACCGCTTGGTAAAATGGCGGCATGATCTCATCGGCCTCGACACCTTCCCTCAGCATCTCCCAACTGCAGCGCCAAGTGCGCGCTCAGCAGGAGGAGATTGCGCGTCTTCATCGTCTGATGGAGAAGAAGGAGGCTCAGTGGGAAGCGGCCAAGCAGTCCCTTTTTGAGCAACTCAAGCTGGCCATTGAAGGCCGGTTCGGTCCCTCTACCGAGAAGTACCGCGTCGAACAGGGTGATCTGCTCATCAACGAGGCCGAGGTGGTGGTCGATGAGGAAGAGGCCAGCGCCCAAGACGACACGGTTGACGGCGAGGTTGACGCGCAGGTCGAATCCCATCAGCCGGCCAAGCGCCGCACCCGTGGCGGCCGAGTAGCCCTGCCGCCTGAGCTGCCCCGCATCGAAGTCGTCCATGAGCTCCCCGAAGATGCCCGTCATTGCCACCACGACGGCACCGAGCTCAAGGAGATCGGCAAAGAGATCAGCGAGGAACTGCACGTCGTGCCGGCGCGGATCGAGGTGATCCGTCATGTGCGCATCAAATACGGCTGCCCAGACTGCGAAGAGGGCGTGCAGATCGCCCCGGCACCGGCCAAGCTGCTGCCCAAGAGCAATGCCAGCCCGACCCTGCTCGCCTACGTGGCCACCGCCAAGTACCAGGATGCCTTGCCGCTCTATCGGCAGAGCCAGATCTTTGCCCGGCACGGCATCGAGATCCCGCGCAACACCCTGGCCCGCTGGATGGTGCAGGTCGGCGAGCGGCTGATGCCGTTGGTCGAGGCCCTGCGACAGCACCTGCTGCAGGCCCCGCTGATTCACATGGACGAGACCACGCTGCAGGTCAACGCCGAGGCCGACCGGCCGGCGAGCTCAACGTCCTATATGTGGCTGCAACGCGGGGGGCCGCCGGGCCAACAGGTGGTGCTGTTCGACTATGACGCCAGCCGAGCCGGCAGGGTGCCCGTGCGCCTGCTGGGTGACTATGCGGGGTGCCTGGTCACCGATGGCTACGAAGGCTATGCCGAGGTGGTGCGAAAGAACGGCATCACCCATGCCGGGTGCTGGGCGCACGCTCGTCGCAAGTTCGTCGAGGCCCAGAAAGTGCAGCCCAAGGGCAAGACCGGCAAGGCCGACTGGGCGCTCAACCAGATCCGCAAACTCTACGCCGTGGAAAAGCAGGCCAAGGCGCTGGAGCCCGAGGCGCGTCAGGCATTGCGTGATCAGAAGAGCCGCCCGCTGATCACCCAGCTGCGCACCTGGCTCGACAAGTCGCTGACGCAGGTGCTGCCGAAGAGCGCGCTGGGCCGGGCGCTGCACTACCTGGAGGGCCAGTGGCAGCGCCTGACCCGCTTCCTCGATGACGGGTTGATCCCGCTGGACAACAACCCGGCCGAGAACGCCATTCGCCCCTTCGTCGTTGGCCGCAAGAACTGGCTGTTCAGCCACACACCGAGCGGTGCCCAGGCCAGCGCGGCCATCTACAGCCTGATCGAGACGGCCAAGGCCAACGGCCTCTCACCCTACGAGTACCTGCGGTTCGTGTTCGAGACCCTGCCAACTCTCGGCGAGGATGACGACCTCGGCACGCTACTGCCCTGGTGCTGGAAAGACACTCTACCGGTCTAACTCAGGCCGCAACAGGTGGGGTTGGTGGAGCGCTTACGGCGCACTGATGCCATTACTTCGATATCACCGGGGATGTTCGTGCTCAGTGGCATGATGAGCCATTTTCCGTCCTGTACTTCAGGAGAGGCTGTCAGATAGTAGTCCTCTTGAAGCACTTCATTTTCTGCTGGCTCGGAGCCACCGGTGGTTGCGGCCGTATCTTCCGTGTTCGTGCTCTCACTACACCCGCTCAGTGTAAGCCCAAGGATGAGACCTGTTACTAGGCCACATCCTCGCCATCCATGTCCTTGCTTAGCCATTTCTGCTCTCCCTTAAGATTGCTTTGCTGTCCTATATACCCTATCCCTTGGTGAGTTGCCGAAGACACTCTGAAACCTCAACCTTCTCAAGCGGAGAGACAGCTGCGGTCCCGGATTAGGCCATGGGGTCGGGGAGGCAGGCTACTCGCAGAGCAAGGCGCTTTCCTGAATCTCTGCGAGCCTTGCATGGTTCAGGCCGCTGATCCGAGTGAGGTCGTCCGAGGCCTCCCAAGGGCGCATCTCCACGATGGCGGCAGCGCGTGCCGGTCCCACATGGGGCAGGGCAGTGAGTCGCTCGGCAGAAGCCGTATTGAGGTCGACGCATGAGCTGGCCGTGCCTGTCGGCCGGTAGGTGCCTCCGTTGAGGGGAGTCGGTGCCAACGTGGCACTCCCCAGCGTGATGAAGACGGGGGCATGGTCGGAAACCACGTCTCGGGCTCGCTCATGGCCGATGCCGAACAGCTCCGGGAAGCGCACGATGCCGCGCTCGCTCACGTCGATCGTGCCGCTGACCTTCCAGATGTTGTCGTAGAGGTTGGCGTAGTGACCATCTGTCAGGCCCAGCGTGGTGGCTCCTTCGGTGATGGCGGGTATCGCTCCTAACTCACGCAGCGGTGCCCAACCAGCATGTTGGGGGCGCAGGTTGAAGTCGCCCAGCAGCAAGCGAGGAGTGCCGGGATAGACTTCCTCGAGCCACTGCCAGTAGTCGGCCAGGGCCTCGATCTCGGGCAGTCGCTCCCCGATGCTGCTGCCGTAGGTGATATGCACGGTGGCCGCGGCAAACGCCTGGCCGGTACGGCGGCTGAGGAACTGGGCGGAGTAAGGCTCGCGTGCAAAGGCATCGCGGTGATCGATGAACACCACGGCGCCACTGTCGTACTCCACGGCGCTATCGCGCCACAGGAAGGCATAGTGCTCGCGGTAGGTGGAGCGGCCCAGGGCGTGGCTGGCCATCGACGACCAGGCCTCACCCGAAGTGGTCTCGATCTTCTGCTCCAGTCGCTCCAGGGCGGCTTCGTTCATCAGCTCCTGGATGGCGAGAAAATCACAGTGGTTGGCCACATGGGCGACCTTGTCGAAGCGCTTGTCGTTGTTCCAACCCAGGTTCTGGATGTTCCAGCTGCAGATGACGATATCGCCCTTGGCCACCAAGGGGGACATCGTCAGCAAGGCGATCAAGAGAAGCCTCATGGCCATGGTAAGGGTGCTCCCTGCATAAAGCGCCTATGAAAGCGCCTATGGTGAGGGTTTCTGCACCGGACCAGAAGTGTGAAGCGCCCCCGTTCGTTTTCTGGTGAGGGATCTGAGAATCTTGAGCTGAGCTAACCAGGGACAGGGAGAGGGTATGCAGCAACCGGACAGCCAGGCGGCCAGTGACTACAGGGTGTGGCGTCGTCGCCTCTACTTGATGCTCGAGCCCACCGCTCGCCAAGCTCCAGGGCTCTCGATCACCAACCGCTGCATTGCCGGGCTGATCCTCCTGGCGACGATATTGACTCTGCTGGAGACGGAGCCCGTGGTACGGGCCCTGGCGCCAAGCTTCTTCATGACCGCCGAGGCGGCGCTCGCCATGGCCTTCCTGGTCGAGTATGTCGGCCGGGTGATTGCCGCCGGTGAAGATCCTCGCTACCGAGGGTGGGCTGGACGTCTACGTTTCATGGCAAGCCCGTGGGCGATCATCGACCTGCTCGCCATCCTGCCGTTCTTCCTCACCATGGGGGCGGTCAACGCCTTCGCGCTGCGCCTGCTCAAGTTGATCCGGCTGCTTCGGCTGGCTCGCCTGGGCCGCTTCTCCAACGCCATCGGCGATCTCTATCGGGCGGTGCGTGGTCGGCGTTATGAACTCACGGTGAGTCTGATGGTGGCCGGCCTGCTGCTCGTGCTTACCAGCAGCGTGATCTATGTCCTGGAGGCCAGCCATCAGCCCGAGGCGTTCGGCAGCATCCCTAGGGCTCTGTGGTGGAGTGTGGCTACCCTCACTACGGTGGGGTATGGCGATGTCACACCGGTCACGCCAGGCGGCCAGGTCTTTGCTGGACTGACCGCCATCGTTGGCATCGGCATGATCGCCATGCCCACCGGTATCCTCGCCGCGGCGTTCAGCGATGCCATGCAGAAGCGTCGCGAGCAGGGCGAGGAACACGATAACGACTAGCAGGGAGCACAGCATGGCACTTCGTTTTCAGCGGCGTATCCGCATTGCACCAGGCGTCAGCCTGAACCTCAGCAAGCGTGGGATCGGGGCCTCTGTCGGTCCCAGGGGCGCCAAGATCAGCGTTGGGCGCCGCGGGGTCTATGGCAACGTGGGGCTGCCGGGTACCGGTCTTTCCTACCGCGAGAAGCTCAATAAGCGTGGTACTCGTGGTTCGGGCGGTGCGCGGTCCGGGGCGCCCATGTCCTCCGGGAAGGTGCTTGAACAACACCTCCAGGCAGGTGGCTCCGTGATCTCCCGCATCAGCGTCAATGAGAGCGGTGAGATCGCAATCACCGATGATCAGGATCGGCCTTATGACGACGCCGAGCTTCGTGTGCTTCGAAAGTATGCCGGAGAGAGCATGCGTGACCTGGTGCAGCAGGAGTGCGAGCGCCTGAACGCTGATCTGGCCGCGCTGGCCACGGTCCACCATGACACGCTGCCCCCGAGAGATACGCCGGTATTTGAGCCGCGGGCCTTTCCCGAGCCGGAGCCTCAGCGTAGGCCACGTGTCGAACCGACCCTGTGGAGCCGGATCTGGCCTCCGGCGGCTCGCCGGCTCGAAGAGGAGAATGAGCGCCGGGCAGAGCAGTACGCGCGTACCTTCAACGAATGGGAGGAGGAGGCACGAGCCTTCAACGAGCAGGAGCGGCTTAGGCGTGCGCGTGAGACGGAGCTCGTGATGACGGATCTCGACGCCATGGCCAGTGTCCTCGAGGAGCACCTGGGGGAGATTCCATGGCCGCGAGAGACGAACGTCAGCTTCGATCTGGGAGACGATGCCGGCACCATCGCCATCGACATCGAGCTGCCGGAGGAAGAGGCATTCCCAGATGTGGAGTACACCCTGGCAGCCAAGCAACTGAAGGTATCCGTCAAGAAGATAGCCGCAACGCGGCGCCGTACGCTGTACCGTGACTACGCCCATGGCGTCGCGATGCGGGTGCTGGGAGAGATCTTCCACCGCCTGCCGACCGTCCAGGCTGCGCTGGTGTCGGCCTATAGGCCAGATCTCGATGCTGGTACCGGGCAGCCTACCGATAGCTACCTCTACAGCGTCCTGGTCACCAAGCCTCAATGGCGGCAGATCAATTTCCAGGCCCTGGCCGACATCGAGCCTCCTACAACCTTGGAGCGATTCGAGCTACAACGGAAAATGACCAAGACGGGAGTGTTCAAGCCTGTCGAGCCGCTTGGTATCGAGGTGCTGGAGAAAGCCTAAGGGTAGGCAGAGGCAGGCACTTTCTTGAATTTTGGTCATAGGCTAATCAAGAAGGATGACCTGCCCAGCACTTGCTGCTAAGTTTTCTTGGTGAGTATGAGGCTCACCCATCGCATTTCACGCAGGGAGTCACCTCGTGGCCAAAAAGATCCTTCTCGCCCTTGCCATCATGGGCATGGCTAGTACCGCTCTTGCTCATTCTGGCGGCACCAATGCCCAAGGTTGTCACACTAATCATAAGACTGGTGCGTATCACTGCCATTAAAGTAGTTAATAACGGATATCCCCGGTTCACCGGGGATGTTCCATATTTCTAATTTGCGGGTGTCTATTTTTGATTAAGTTTTTTAACATAATTTCAGGTGTTTTATTTGTGCTTTTGGTTTCCCCGGGGGAGTTAGAAGCACACTCTGGAGGGTTGAATGCGCAGGGGTGCCACGGAGGCAGTGTTCCGTATCATTGCCATCGATCCCCATCAGATATGGTTACTACTCAGGGCGGGAGAAATAGATTGCGTTGTGACCTAGGTAGCCGTTCATCAGAATGTCGAACCTCAACAAGAGGGGGGAGTTATGATTTATCTTCCAGTACATTTAGGTCTGACGTTTACCAGATTCAGAGTAAACTAGTTCGTCATTGCTCAGACCTTAGGCCAAGTTTTGTTGATGGTTATTTTGGACCGGCAACTGAACGTGCCTTGAGACGGTTTCAGAGTGCTTATGGATTATCAGTTGATGGGATATATGGCCCAGAAACTGAAAAAGCATTAAATGGATTAGTTACTGGCGAATGTTGAATTATAAAGGGTCGTTATATGGTCAATCCGGACAATGTCCGAGAATAGCCTTGTTTGATGGGTTGTCGGACAATAAGATAGGCGGACGGATTAACGGACAAAAAGGGGCGGTTCATGGCGCTGATCGGCTATGCACGGGTCTCGACGGCGGAGCAGGACACCGCCTTGCAGACCGATGCGTTGCTCAAGGAAGGATGCGAGCGGATCTTCAGTGACACCGTCTCCGGGGCCAAGGCGGAACGCCCCGGCCTGACGGCTGCTCTGGAGTTCCTACGCGACGGGGATGTGCTGGTCGTATGGCGACTGGATCGACTAGGTCGCTCGCTGCCGCATCTGATCGAGGTGGTCAGCACCCTGGAGGCGCGTGGCGTCGGCTTCCGGTCGCTGACCGAAGCCATCGATACCACCACACCGGGTGGGCGGCTGATCTTCCACGTGTTCGGCGCCCTGGGGCAGTTCGAGCGCGACCTGATCCGGGATCGCACCAAGGCGGGGCTAGCCGCTGCCGCCGCTCGTGGTCGCAAAGGGGGACGCAAACCCGTCGTCACCGACGACAAGCTGAAGCGGGCAAGGGAGCACCTGGCGAATGGGCTGAACGTCCGTGAGGCCGCCGCACGAATCAAGGTCAGCAAGACGGCTCTCTATACCGCCTTGAAGGCCAGCCAGCCTGATGCTCCAGACCACAGTGCAACCGACTGCTGACACTCCGTGCGGTCGCCTTCTGAAAATGACACGCGGGTCTCGACGGCGGAGCAGGACACCGCCTTGCAGACCGATGCGCTTCGCAAGGCGGGGTGCGAGCGAATCTTCGATGACATCGTCTCCGGGGCCAAGGCGGAACGACCAGGCCTGACGGCCGCCTTGGAGTTCCTGCGCGACGGGGATGTGCTGGTCGTGTGGCGACTGGATCGACTGGGACGCTCGCTGCCGCATCTGATCGAGGTGGTCAGCACCCTGGAGGCGCGTGGCGTCGGATTTCGGTCGCTGACCGAGAACATCGATACCACCACGCCGGGTGGGCGGCTGATCTTCCACGTGTTCGGCGCCCTGGGGCAGTTCGAGCGTGACCTGATCCGTGATCGCACCAAGGCGGGGCTGGCTGCTGCCGCTGCCCGTGGGCGCAAAGGTGGACGCAAGCCCGTTGTCACCGACGACAAGCTGAAGCGGGCAAGGGAGCATCTGGCTAATGGGCTGAACGTCCGCGAGGCTGCTGCACGTCTCAAGGTCAGCAAGACGGCCCTCTACGACGCCTTGAAGGCCAGCCAACCCGGTGCCCCAGACCATAGTGCAGCCGACTCCTGACACGCCGTGCGGTTGTCTTCTGAAAATGACACAAGGGGCCCAGGCGGGGCGGTTGTATGTAAAGAAATTCGGTAAAGTTTTCTATGCGAGGAAAAGGTAGGTTTTCTTACGAAGCGTCGAGTACGCGCATTTCGACATGCAGCCCCGCTGCGACAACCATGTTCACCAGCGTATCGAGACTAAACAGGTGGATTTTTCCACGCATTAGATCGGACACCCTGGGTTGAGTGACGCCCAGCCGCTTCGCGGCTTCGCCTTGAGTCCAGCCCTGCCGGGTAATGTGCTGCTCAAGTGCCATCATCAGACCGGAGCGAAGCTTCATGTTTTCCGCTTCGGCGGCAGTGTCCTCGATGGCGTCCCACACGCTGTCGAATATCTCATTGCTCATTGTTTCACCTCGTTCAGCAAGGCGCGGTACCTGGCTTCGGCCAAGTCGAGATCCGCCTTACTCGTCTTCTGGGTTTTCTTCTGGAAGCAGTGCAGGACATAGACAGCATCGGCGAGCTTGGCGACATAGATCACCCGGAACGCCCCGCTCGGAGGGCGGCGAGGGCGCTACCTCGGAAATTGAGGGGTTTGTGTTCTGACATGCCGCAATTATACAAAGTTTTGTATATCTCGCAATGTCAGGAGCCCCCCCCCCCACACTGCGAGGGGGCTTGTCCGCGCGGCTTGAGGCTGAGCGTTGGGTAGGCCTCAGGAAGGCATGGGGCACCGGATGGTGGGCCTCGCTCACGCGAAGCCCAGGAAGACGGCCAGCGCTCGGTTGACGGCGACCATGGTGCTGTCATCGAGGTGGCCGAAGGCCTCTCCCACCCTCTCTCGCTTCACCGTCATGGGCTTGTCCACCATGATCTGGGAGCGTCGCTGCAAGCCATTCTCGTGGGTGGGCTCCGCATCGAGGCGTATCAACGGCGCATCGACCCGGGTGCTGGAGAGCAACAGCACCGTCACGCTGCCGGTGCCGGCAAACTGATCCGACTGGATGATGAGAGCGGGACGCGGCTTCCCAAAGTCACCCGATAGGGCAATGGTTACCAGGTCACCACGCCTCATGCGTCACACTCGTCGTCGTCCAGGTCCAAGAGGGCGGCATCCATTAAGTCCTGCAGGTCCTGATCCCCGGCGTCGGCAGCCGCGACGGCAGCGCACTGGCGGCGGGCCTCTTCGGCGAAGCCGGGTTGGCGGGTATCCGGTACCCAGATCTGGATCGGGCGCAGGCCGGCCGCTCGCAAAGCAGCACGGTGCCTCTTCACCCGGTTGTTCACGTTGTTGGTTGTCACCATGGCGAATCCTCCGCTCGTTTCATGGAACAGGGTAGCTCGCCCTTCCGTTACATGCAACTTAAGGAGGTGTCAAGAAAACGATCAGTCAGACAGGACTGCCGCCTGACGGCCATCCACCAGATTTGAGTGCGCCAGGCAAAGCCTGGACATCCGGGAAACCGAGAAGGTGGAAAGGATGTCGTGAAACCCAGTGGGTGAAAGTCCCACCCGGCCAAGGCTAGCCACCAGCCGGCAG
>NZ_JAJSPA010000047.1:0-26401 GCF_021282295.1 Halomonas sp. G15
CCTCGGTGCCCGCGAGTGCCAGCCACTCCCGGGCACCGAGGGCCGGCGACGGCATGCCGGCCTCAGCGCAGGGCGGCGCTGACCGCCCGCCGCGGGTTGTGCACGCGATCTCCCACGCCCAGGGTGCGGCTGGCCTCCATGACCAGGCCATAGCTTATCTTCTGGTAGGTCTTGAAGACCATCACCAGGCCGGCATCCTCCCCCGGCAGGCGTAACTGCTCACCGGTGCGCGGATCGCTGACCAGCTCGCCGCGCTGCTCGACCATCAGCACATGGCCGGGCTCGAGCCCATCACGCTGGCCGCGGTCCAGCGCCACCACCTGCAGGCGGCCGATGAACTGCACGCCCCCGGGAACAGACAGGATGGTGCCCTCCACCTCACGCTCGGGGGCACGCGGAATGAACTCGGTCACCAGGCCGCGATCCTCCAGGGGCAGCACGATATCGCCGTTGCGTACCTCCTGGCGTGACGAGCTCACCTCCAGCACCGTCATGTCCTCCTCCTGGCGTTCGCGGCGGGCCTGGCCGACGCTCTCCAGCTCCAGGCCCAGCAGCTCGCCGCTGGCCGGGTCGAGGAAGCGCTCGCCCACGCGATAGAAGCCCACGCGCCCACCCGCAGGCACCTCGCCCCGGGCATAGAGGCGATCGCCCACGCCGCTCATCAGCCGACGGTCATCGCCACCCACCACATAGGCCAGCTCCTCGAGGGCCTCGGGGTCATCGACGATGCGGTGCTCACGCAGGAAGTGGCGAATATCTTCAAGCGGGATCGGCGTGATCGCCTCGCGATGCGGAATGGTGCGCATCTCGGGCGACAGCCTCACCTGCCCCTGACCCCGCTCCAGCCCCAGGCAGGGACGGCCGCCGCAGTCGTAGAGGTAGATGACATCGCCCGGATAAATCAGGTGCGGGTTGCGAATCTGCGGGTTGACCTGCCACACCTCGGGCCACTGCCAGGGATGGCGCAGGAAGCGCCCCGAGATATCCCACAGGGTGTCGCCGCGCACCACGGTATAACGGTCCGGGGCGTCGCCACGCAGGCCATCTTCCCAGCTCAGCCCCTGGCCCTGGACACCAGCAGCCAGGGCCATGCCCAGCGCCGCCACCAGGCCCAGCCAGCCGCGCCGCACCTTGCCGTCACTTATCTGCCTCATCCCTGCTCTCCCCGCGTGTCACCGGCCGATGCCATGGAACGCTACCGGCGTGTTATAGTCTGAGGTTATCGACGTGTTGCGACTTCGGCCCTGTCGTTGCCGTGCGCATCACACATAGAATAGTGTCATTGTGTAAATGACAGCATAACGGTGAAACCAACGCCATGGCCAAATTACCTATCCTCGAATACCCCGACGAGCGCCTGCGCAACCGGGCGGCGCCGGTGGAGACCGTCGACGACGAGGTGCGCCGGCTGGTCGACGATATGCTGGAGACCATGTACGACGCCAGGGGCATCGGCCTGGCCGCTACCCAGGTGGACGTCCATCGCCGCGTGATCGTCATGGATGTCAGCGACGACCGCACCAGCCCCCTGGTGCTGATCAACCCCGAGGTTGCGCCCATCGGCGAGGAGCGCGAGCCGATGCAGGAGGGCTGCCTGTCGATCCCCGAGTACTATGCCGATGTGCCGCGCGCCCTGCGTGTCCACCTCAAGGCCCTGGATCGCGACGGCCAGCCCTACGAGCTGGAGGCCGACGGTTTGCTTGCCCACTGCATCCAGCACGAGCACGACCACCTCGAGGGGGTGCTGTTCGTCGACTACCTCTCGCCGCTCAAGCGTGACCGGGTAATGAAGAAGATGCAGAAGCGCCACAAGCTGATGCACGACGCCTGACCCCGTCCCGCCTCACCGCGAAGGCCGACGCAACATGCGTCGGCCTTCGTCGTTTGCGGTCCGCTCCGTTATCATTAGGGGCATTCACTCACGGCCAGGCTCCCACCATGTCCCGACCCCACGACTCTCGCTCACTCAGCGTCATCTTCGCCGGTACGCCCGACTTCGCTGCCGAGAGCCTCGCGGCGCTGCTGGCCAGCCGCCACCGCGTGATCGCCGTCTATACCCAGCCCGACCGCCCATCCGGTCGTGGCCGCAAGCTGACGCCGAGCCCGGTCAAGGCGCTGGCCCTCGAGCACGACCTGCCGGTGTACCAGCCCGAGAGCCTCAAGGACCCCGAGACCCAGGCGGAGCTCGCCGCCCTCGACGCCGACCTCATGGTGGTGGTGGCCTACGGCCTGATCCTGCCCGGGGCGGTGCTGGAGGCGCCACGACTGGGCTGCCTCAACGTCCACGCCTCGCTGTTGCCGCGCTGGCGTGGTGCCGCGCCCATCCAGCGGGCCATCGAGGCCGGCGACGCCGAGAGTGGGGTGACCATCATGCAGATGGACGAGGGGCTCGACACCGGCGACATGCTGCTGGTGCGGCCCACGCCGATCACCGCCTCGACCACCGGCGGCGAACTCCACGACACCCTGGCCACGCTGGGCGGCGAAGCGATCGTCGAGGCCCTGGACGCCCTGGCCGAGGCGGGCCTATCGGCTACGCCTCAGCCCGAGGAGGGCGTCACCTACGCCGCCAAGCTCTCCAAGGCAGAGGCCGAACTGGACTTCCGCTGCCCCGCCGCGGAGCTTGCCGCCCGGGTGCGCGCCTTCAACCCCTGGCCGGTGGCCTGGTGTGCGTTCGACGGCGACCGTCTGCGCCTGCTGCTGGCTGAGACACACGACCTCGGCGAGGGTGAAGCCCCCGCCGCCCCGGGCACTCTGCTTGCCCATGACGATGATGCGCTGCGCATCGCCTGCGGCCCCGAGGGCCGTGAGGTACTGCGGGTGACCCGTGCCCAGTTGCCCGGCGGCAAGGCATTGCCCTTCGCCGAGCTGCTGCGTGCCCGGGCCGACCGCTTCCCCGCCGGCCTGCAGCTGGGCCGCCACGACGAGGAGACCCCGGCATGAGCGACGCTCCCGGCAAGCCCCGCCGCCCCGCCTCCCGGGGCATCGAAAACGACGGCGGGTTGGCGGTGCGCGCCGCCGCCGCCCGCGCCCTGGTCCCGGTGATCACCGGCAAGGGCTCCCTCACCGGCCTCGATGACCACCAGGTAGTGGCCCGCGACCGCGCCCTGTTCAAGGCGCTCTGCTTCGGCGTCTGCCGCACCCTGCCGCGCCTCGAGGCCCTGGCCGCGAAGCTGCTGGTCAAGCCCTTCAAGGCCCGCGACGCCGACGTCCAGGCGCTGCTGCTGCTGGGCATCCACCAGCTGCTCTACCTGCGGGTGCCCGCCCACGCCGCGGTGGGCGAGACCGCCGGGGCCGCCCGCCTGCTCGGCAAGGAGTGGGCCACCCGGGTACTCAACGGCTGCCTGCGCCGCCTGCAGCGTGAGTCCGCCGCCCTGCAGGCGGAGGTGGACCGCGACCCCGCCGTTGCCCTGCTGCACCCGACATGGCTGCTCAAGGCGCTGCGCCAGGCCTGGCCCGACGACTGGCGCGCCGTGGCCGAGGCCAACAATGTTCCCGGCCCCATGACGCTGCGGGTCAATCGTCGCCATGGCGATCGCGAGGCCTACCTCGACCGCCTCGCCGCCGCCGGCCTGGAGGCGCGCCTGTGCGCCCACGCCCCGGACGGCATCACCCTGGAGACACCCTGCGACGTGCACGACCTGCCGGGCTTCGACGCCGGCCACGTCAGCGTCCAGGACGAGGCCGCCCAGCTCGCCACGGTGCTGCTCGGCCCGGCGCTGGCGCCCCGCCCCGGCGCACGGGTGCTCGATGCCTGCTGCGCCCCAGGGGGCAAGACTGCCCACCTGCTGGAGGTGTTCGACATCGAGATGCATGCGGTGGACAGCGACGCCGAGCGCCTGGCCCGGGTCGAGGGCGCCCTGGAGCGCCTGGGCCTCGGGGCGCGCCTGGCCCATGGCGACGCCACCGCCCGCGACTGGTGGGACGGCACCCCCTTCGAGGCGATCCTGCTCGACGCCCCCTGCTCGGGCAGCGGCGTGATCCGTCGCCACCCGGACATCAAGCGCCTGCGCCGCCCCTCGGATATCAAGGCGCTGGCCGCGCTGCAGGCACGCCTGCTCGACAACCTCTGGCCGCTGCTGCGTCCGGGCGGCACCCTGCTGTACGCCACCTGCTCGGTGCTCCCCCAGGAGAACAGCGAGCAGATCGCCGCCTTCCTGGCGCGCACCCCGGATGCCGAGGCGACCACCCCGCCAGACGTGGCCTGGGGGCGCCCCGCCGGTGCCGGGCGCCAGTTGCTGCCGGAGGTCGACAGCCAAGACGGCTTCTTCTATGCCAGACTCAGGAAGGCCAACGCCTGACGCGGGAAGGGGCCGCCGTCCCGCCAGGCTGCACCGCATGACCGCTTATCCACACACGCCGGAGGCATCATGAGCAACCACGTCTACAAGCATATCGAACTCACCGGCTCCTCCGAGGAGGGCATCCAGCAGGCCATCGAGAGCGCCATCACCAAGGCCAGTGATAGCCTGCACGGCATGCGCTGGTTCGAGGTCATCGACACCCGCGGCCATGTCGAGCATGGCCGGGTATTGCATTGGCAAGTCACGATCAAGGTCGGTTTCACCCTGGACTGACTCTCGCGGCCTGTCCTTCCCGTGGCGGCTGGTTTAGGCTAGCCGTCACGTGCTGCGGCGCACCAGCAGGCGCCGCCCCTCGACCCAGCGGAACCCCCACGCGATGAAGATCATCATTCTCGGCGCCGGCCAGGTCGGCGGCACCCTGGCCGAACACCTGGCCCGCGAGGAGAACGACATCACCGTCGTCGACACCGACGGCAACAAGCTGCGCGAGCTGCATACCAAGCTCGACATCCGCACCGTGGTGGGGCCCGGCTCCTACCCCATGGTGCTGCGCCAGGCGGGCTGCGAGGACGCCGACATGCTGATCGCGGTGACCAGCCAGGACGAGGTCAACATGATCGCCTGCCAGGTCGCCCATACCCTCTTCCGCACCCCCACCAAGATCGCCCGGGTGCGCGCCACCGCCTACCTCACCCGCCGCGGCCTGTTCGCCCACGAGGCGGTGCCCATCGACGTGCTGATCAGCCCCGAGCAGGTGGTCACCGACCATATCCGCCGCCTGATCGAGCACCCCGGCGCCCTGCAGGTGCTGGAGTTCGCCGGCGGCCTGGTGCAGCTGGTGGCGGTCAAGGCGATCTACGGCGGCCCTCTGGTGGGCCAGGACCTGGCCTTCCTGCGCCGCCACATGCCCAGCGTGGATACCCGTGTGGCGGCCATCTACCGCCGCAACCGGCCCATCATCCCGCGCGGCGACACCGTCATCGAGGCCGACGACGAGGTGTTCTTCATCGCCGCCCGTCGCGATATCCGCGCGGTGATGAGCGAGCTTCGGCGCCTCGATCGCGACTTCCGCCGGGTGATGATCGCCGGCGGCGGCAACATCGGCGAGCGCCTCGCCGAGCACCTCGAGCACAGCCACCAGGTGAAGATCATCGAGCACAGCCTGGAGCGCTGCACGGTGCTCTCCGAGCGCCTCGACCGCACCGTGGTGCTGCATGGCAGCGCCACCAGCAAGCGGCTGCTGGAGGAGGAGAACATCGAGGAGTGCGACATCTTCTGCGCCCTGACCAACGACGACGAGGTCAATATCATGTCGTCGATGCTGGCCAAGCGCATGGGAGCCAAGAAGGTGCTGACGCTGATCAACAACGCCGCCTACGTCGACCTGGTGCAGGGCGGCGAGATCGACATCGCCATCTCGCCGCAGCAGGCCACCATCGGCAGCCTGCTTACCCACGTGCGCCGAGGCGACATCGTCAACGTGCACTCCTTGCGTCGCGGTGCCGCCGAGGCCATCGAGGCGATCGCCCACGGCGACACCCAGTCCTCCAAGGTGGTGGGGCGCGCCATCGGCGAGATCGACCTCCCCCGGGGCACCACCATCGGCGCCATCGTGCGCGGCAAGGAGGTGATGATCGCCCATGACGACGTGGTGGTGGAGTCCGGCGACCACGTCATCCTGTTCGTGATCGACAAGCGCCGCATCCGCGACGTGGAGCGGCTGTTCCAGGTCGGGCTGACCTTCTTCTGACGGGGAGTCATCGATGAGCCTGCGCATGATCCTGCGCATCCTGGGGCTGCTGCTGATGCTCTTCAGCCTGACCATGATGCCGCCGATCCTGATCTCGTTGCTGTTCGCCGACGGCCAGTGGGACGCCTTCGCCGTGGCCATCGGCATCACCGTACTGACCGGCCTGGCGATGTTCCTGCCCAACCGCCGCGCCCGCAAGGAGCTGCGCACCCGGGACGGCTTCCTGATCGCCGCGCTGTTCTGGAGCGTGCTGGCGCTGTTCGGCTCGCTGCCGCTGATGCTCACCGACGTGACGCCGCTCTCCCTGACCGATGCGGTGTTCGAGTCCTTCTCGGGGCTGACCACCACCGGCGCCACGGTGATCACCGGCATCGAGCACCTGCCCGAGTCGATCCTCTACTACCGACAGCAGTTGCAGTGGCTCGGCGGCATGGGGATCGTGGTGCTGGCCGTGGCCATCCTGCCGACGCTGGGCGTCGGCGGCATGGCCCTCTACCGCACCGAGATCCCGGGGCCGCTCAAGGACTCCAAGCTCACCCCGCGCATCACCGAGACCGCCAAGGCGCTGTGGTACATCTACGCCTCGCTGACCATCGCCTGCATGCTCGCCTACATGGCCGCCGGCATGGACTGGTTCGACGCCCTGGGCCACAGCTTCTCCACCGTGGCAATCGGCGGCTTCTCCACCTACGACGCCAGCATCGGCCACTTCGACAGCGCCGCCATCGAGCTGATCTGCGTGTTCTTCCTGCTGGTCTCCGCGGTCAGCTTCAGCCTGCACTTCACCGCCTGGCGCCAGCGCAGCGTGCTGCACTACTTCGAGGACCCCGAGGCGCGCTTCCTGCTGCTGTTCCTGGCCGGGCTGACCACCATCACCGCGATCTCGCTGTGGCTGACCGGCACCTACGAGACCCAGCTGGGGCTGCGCCATGCCCTGTTCGAGGTGGTCTCGGTGGCCACCACCGCCGGCTTCGCCGTGGCCGACTTCTCGCTGTGGCCCGGCGCCCTGCCCTTCCTGCTGTTCATGGCCGCCTTCGTGGGCGGCTGCTCCGGCTCCACCGGCGGCGGCATGAAGGTGATCCGCATCATCCTGATCCTCAAGCAGGGCATGCGCGAGGTGATGCGCCTGATCCATCCCAGCGCGGTGATCACGGTGAAGATCGGCAAGGTCAGCGTGCCGGACGGCATCGCCCAGGCGGTGTGGGGCTTCTTCTCCGCCTACGTGATGCTGTTCTTCCTGATGCTGGTGGGGGTGATGGCCACCGGGGTCGACCAGGTCACCGCCTGGTCGACGGTAGGCTCGGCGCTCAACAACCTGGGCCCGGCGCTGGGCGAGGCCTCCGCCCACTACGGCGACCTGCCCGACCTGGCCAAGTGGATCCTGGTGATGGCCATGCTGCTGGGCCGCCTGGAGATCTTCACCGTACTGGTGCTGTTCACCCCGGCCTTCTGGCGGCGCTGACACCTCCCCCGGGTTTGGCCGAGCGCTGACGTTCGTGGATAATCGACGCTTCACTCCCTCGAAGCGAGCCTCCATGACCGAGACCCAGGCCCCGACCCGCCCGGATGACGCCACCAGCGGCCCGCAGCGGGTCCTGCAGGTCGGCGAGACCCGCTACACCCTGCTCGGCACCGCCCACGTCTCCGCCGAGAGCGCCGAGGACGTGCGCCGGCTGATCCGCTCCGGCGAGTTCGACGCCGTGGCCATCGAGCTGTGCGACTCCCGCCACCATAGCCTCACCAACCCCGACGCCCTGGGGGAGCAGGACCTGTTCCAGATCTTCCGCCAGGGCAAGGCCGGGATGGTGGCGGCCAGCCTGGCGCTGGGCGCCTTCCAGCAGCGCCTGGCGGAGCAGTCCGGCATCGAGCCCGGCGCCGAGATGCGCGCCGCCCTGGAGGAGTCTCGGCAAGCGAAGCTGCCGCTGCTGCTGATCGACCGCGACGTGGGGATCACCCTCAAGCGTATCTACCACAATGTCCCCTGGTGGCAGCGTTTCTCGCTGTTCTCGGGACTGCTGGGCAGCGTACTGTCACGCCAGGAGGTCTCCGCCGAGGAGATCGAGCGGCTCAAGGAGGGCGACGTGCTGGAGTCCACCTTCAGCGAGTTCGCTGCCGAGTCGGAGAGTCTCTACACCCCGCTGATCAGCGAGCGCGACCGCTACATGGTGCTGCGCCTGGCCGAGGAGGCGCCGCCCGGGCGCTACCGGAACGTGCTGGTGGTGATCGGCGCCGGCCATATGAAAGGCATGGCCGAACACTTTGCCGCTCCGCTGCCCGAGGCCCCGCGTCCGGAGCGCGAGGCCCTCGAGGCCACGCCACCGCCATCGAAGATCTGGAAGGCGCTGCCCTGGCTGATCACCGCCCTGGTGCTCACCGGCTTCGCCATCGGCTTCTCGCGCAACACCGACCTGGGCTGGCAGCTGGTAGTGGAGTGGTTCCTGATCAACGGCGTGCTCTCGGCGGGCGCCACCCTGGTGGCCCTGGCCCACCCATTCACGGTCATCGCCACCTTCTTCGCCGCGCCGCTCACCTCGCTCAACCCCACCATCGGCGCCGGCTTCGTGGCCGCCGGGGTGGAGCTCTACCTGCGCAAGCCCAAGGTGCGCGACTTCTCCACCCTGCGCCACGACGTCACCCACCTCAAGGGGTGGTGGCGCAACCGGGTGTCTCGCACCCTGCTGGTGTTCCTGACGGCCACCCTGGGCTCCGCCGCCGGCACCTGGATCGCCGGCTTCCGCATCGCCGGGACTCTCTTCGGCACCGCCTAGCCTCTCTGCTTCCGCGCCAGCAGGCGTTGCATCGCCGCCGTCGGCTCCTCGATCTTCTCGAAGCGCCGGCTGGCGGCGTAGCTGTCGTTGAAGGCATCGAAGTAGTCGTCCAGGGCCTGGGCGGCATCCTCGTCGCCGCCCTGGCGCAGCAGTTCGGCGGCCACCTCGGCGGTGCACAGGTGGGCGCTGGAGGCCGGCTTGCGCAGCCGGTAGCGGGTCAACCGCTCGGTGCGCAGGGGCAGCACCGGCAGGGCATCCAGATAGGGGCTCTTGCGGAAGATGCGCCGTGCCTGGCGCCAGGTACCGTCGAGCAGCAGGTAGACCGGAATGCGACCCGCCGCCTTCGCCTCGGCCACGGCGTCGATGCCCACCACACGCTCGGCGTAGTCGGGCTGGTCATCGGGAAAGACCACGAAGGGCGCGAAGCGCTCATCCTCCAGCAGCGTCAGCAGGCGCTCGTCGGGCGCGGTGCGGTACCAGGTGAAGACCTCGGTATCGGGCAGCACGTCCCGGATCAGCCGCCCGGTATTGGTGGGCTTGAGGTGTTCCATGGAGTGGGTCAGCAGCCACACCCGCGCCTCGCTCTCGGCGCCAACCGCATAGGGACAGAGGCAGTTGAGTTGCGGCAGGTTGCAGCCCGGACAGCGTTCGACGAAACTGCCGCGGGCCTTGAACTCGCGGCGCGGTGGCCGTGGATGACCGGTCCCGGGGTCACGCGAAGAGCCGGTTGCAAGGTCGCGCCGCTGACGGGGCTCGGGGTCGTGGAAGGAATCGTCCTGCATGGTGGCCTGTGTCCGGGGGCAAAAGCGGGGGCGCATTCTAGCATGCGACTCACGCCCTGCCCCGCCTCAGCCCAATAGTGTCTCCGGGACCCAGAGCCGCCCCTCGCGTCGCCAGTGGCGCACCAGCGCCGGCACCCCCTTGCCGGCGGGCTGGCTGAGTCGGGTAACGCCGGGAGGCGCCAGCGCCTCGGCCTCGGGGTCGACCAGCAGGCAGGGTGCCTCGAAGGGGGCGTGCTGCAGCAGGGAGGCCGCCGGCATCACGGCCAGCGAGGTGCCCACCACCAGCACCAGATCGGCATCGGCGACGATCTCGCAGGCCTCCCCGAAGTGGGGCACCTCCTCGCCGAACCACACTACATCGGGGCGCAGCTGGCTGCCCTTGTCACAGATGTCACCCAGTTCGATGCCGCCGCGGGGCAGTGGATAGTGCATGCGGCGGTCCACCGAGGAGCGCGCCTTGAGGATCTCACCGTGCAGATGAAGCACATGGCGGGAACCGGCCCGCTCATGCAGGTCGTCGATATTCTGGGTGATGATGCTAACCCGAAAGCCCTGCTCCTCCAGCGCCGCCAGGGCCTTGTGCGCGGCGTTGGGGCGCGCCCGACGAACCTGGTCGCGACGCGCGTTGTAGAACGCCAGCACCCGCGCCGGGTCACGCCGCCAGGCGCCGGGGGTAGCGACCTCCTCGACGGGATGGTCGGCCCACAGGCCATCCGTCGCACGGAAGGTCTGGATACCGCTCTCGGCGCTGATGCCCGCCCCGCTCAACACCACCAGATGCGGCACTCGCTGCTCCGCCATGCGTCACCTCTTGCCACTGACTGCCTCGAACGAAGCTATCACCTGTTGTTCGGACCGGCCAGCAGCGAGCCGGCTCAGGCCCCGTGATAGCCGTCCTCTTCCGGACTCTCGTGGGCGCCTCTGGGGAGTTCGGCGGCCCAGGCCATAGCGGCAACATGGTCGCGCCTGGCAAAGGTCTGGATCTCCACCGCCCTGAAGAGGCGCTCCTCCAGATGGGCAACGTGCTTGAGCCACGCCTGGTCGGTGACCACGGCGGCACGGTGATAGCGCTCCAGGTCGCCGAGTTGGGTCAGGCCGTAACCGACATCCTTGAGCAGCGCGCCGAGGGTCATCCAGCGCAGGTCATCGATGATGATCACCAGGCTGACCAGGGGGTGGCTTCGCTTGGCGGCCTCGATGGCATCGATGGCACGCTGTAGCTCCTGTCCGGTCACCATGCCACCCGCCTTCATCGCCACGACATGCCCCGCCGAATGGGTAATCAGGTCCAACATGATGTTCTCCTTGGGTCGAGAGCCCTGCATGCAGTCATCAGGGACTTCACTCGCCTTCAGCATAGCGTGCCGCGCTTCGGCTAGTGGATCAGGCCGTTATCCTCGTCGCCACTGAAGCGCTGCTTGTTGCGGTAGGGGTAGACGTCGATGACCCGGCCATCGAGGATCGCCTGCTGCAACCCCTTCCAGTAGTCGGCATCGAACAGCTCGGGGTGGAGCTGGTAGAAGAGCTTGCGCAGGCGAATATCGGCAAACAGGAAGGGGCCGAACTCCTCGGGGAAGATATCGTTGGGCCCCACCGAGTACCAGGGCTCGTCGGCCAGCTCCTGCTCAGGGTAGAGCGGCTCGGGGATATGCCGGAAATTGCACTCGGTGAGGTAGCAGACCTCGTCGTAGTCGTAGAACACCACCCGACCATGGCGGGTCACCCCGAAGTTCTTGAGCAGCATGTCGCCGGGAAAGATGTTGGCGGCGGCCATCTGCTTGATGGCGTTGCCATAGTCCTTGAGCACCGCCCGAGTCTCCTCCTCGTCACACTGTGCGAGATAGAGGTTGAGCGGGGTCATCATGCGCTCGGTGTAGCAGTGCTTGATGATCACCTTGTCGCCGCGCAGATAGGCGGTGGAAGGTGCCACCTCCAGCAGATGCGCCAGGCAGTCGGGATCGAAGTGGTCCTGGCGGGCGATGAAGTTGGAGAACTCCTGGGTATCGGCCATGCGCCCCACCCGGTCGTGGCGCTTCACCAGGCGGTACTTGTCACGGACGTTATCCCGACTCATCGCCTTGCCGGGGTCGAAGCGATCCTTGATGATCTTGAACACCGTGCGGAACGAAGGCAGCACGAACACCGCCATGACCATGCCGCGCACCCCCGGGGCGATGATGAACCTGTCCTCGCGCCGCGCCACCTGGCGGTTGAGGGCCCGGAAGAACTCGGTCTTGCCGTGCTTGAAGAAGCCGATGGCGGCATACAGTTCACCCTGGGGCTTGTCGGGCATCAGCCCCTGGAGGTAGTGCACGAACTCGCTGGGCACCACGACCTTGACCTGGAAGTAGGCGCGGGTGAAGGAGAAGATGATCGACACCTCGTCGGGCTCGATCAGCACCGTATCCAGGTAGAGCCCCTTGCCCTCCTCGTGGAGCACCGGCAGCACCAGTGGCACCTGCTGGCCACCACCCCGCACCCGGCCGACCAGGTAGGCGCCCTTGTTGCGATAGAAGACACTCTTGATCAGCTCGATCTCGGCCTCGGGATCATCGCGAACGGCCTCCGGCAACAGCCGCCGGAGGGCCTCTCCCCCTTGTCCGGCATCCCGCTCCAGGTCGATGAAGGGCGTCACGAAGCGCGCCTCGCCCAGCGCCCAACGCAGCCCGGCCACCCAGTCGCCCGCTACCCGGCGGTGCCGACATAGGGTCAGGCCGGAATGGTGGGCCGCCTGCTCGCGGGAGCTGTAGACGAACATCCAGTCGTTGCGGATATGGCGATGGTGGAAGAGCGAGCAGAACATCGAGTTGAAGTAGGTCTCGGCCAGCTCGTAGTCGAGCCGCTGGTTGATCAGCTCGGCGTAGTGGGTGCGTGCCTCGCGCCAGCACTCGAAGTCGGTGAGAACATCATCCGCGAAGCTGCGACGCAGTCGGTGCAGGGTCGCCTGGACCTTCTCCTCGTAGAGGTTGATGCGCTCCGCCGACGCCTGCTGCGCCTCACGCCATGCCGCCTCGGCGAAACGCCGGCTGGCATCCGCGGTGATCGCCTTGAAGCGCGAACGGTATTCGTCGAAACCATGCAGAATGGTGGCGGCGAGTCGGTAGCTGGGCGAGAGTGGCATGATCGGCTCCGGGGGGCATCGGGCGAGCCTACAGCATGGACAGGACTCGCGACCACGACGAGCCGACCATGGTGGCAGCCACCCCAGGCCAATCACAGTTAGCTATGCTTCGATAGCGAAAGGCACCGGGGAAGCCTTGAACGGTGCCGCCATCTGCGATGGCCCTGGCAGCCGGCGCCTTGCGCAAATCAGGACCTATTCGGTACCATTTGAGCGCTGCCGCAGATGCGGCTCCTCCAGGGAAGCGTCCCAGGATCGACCATGCAGACCAATCCCGAGAAACATCAGGCCACCTTTCGTGTCACCCTCCTGTCGGTCGCGGTGAACTGCGTGCTGGGCGTGGCCAAGATCATCGTGGGCTGGATTGTCGGCTCGGCCGCGCTGGTGGCGGATGGCGTGCACTCCTTCTCCGACCTGGTGACCGACGGCTTCGTGCTCGCCGCCTCCCACTATGGCCACCAGGGCCCCGACCACGACCACCACTACGGCCATGGACGAATCGAGACCCTGGCCACGCTGTTCCTGGGCAGTGTGCTGATCTTCGTCGCCGGTGCCATCGCCTGGTCGAGCGTGGAACGGCTGTTCTCCACCGCCGAGATCCCGCCCCCCGGACTCTGGGCGATTCTGCTCACCGCCCTGGCGCTGCTCGCCAAGGAGTGGCTGTTCCATATCACCCGCCGGGTGGCGCGACGCATCGGCTCGAAGATGCTCGAGGCCAACGCCTGGCACCACCGCAGCGACGTGCTCTCCACCGGGGTGGTGATGGTGGCCCTGATCGGCAGCCAGTTCGGTGCCGCCTGGATCGATACCGTGGCGGCGGTGATCGTCGGCCTGCTGGTCGGCAAGGTCGGCTGGGACCTGCTGTGGGAGTCGGGCCGCGAGCTGGTGGATACCGCCCTGCCCGTGGCCACCCAGGAGGAGATGCGCCGGATGGCCATGAGCGTGCCCGGGGTGCACGGTATCCACGACCTGCGCACCCGCCAGTCGGCGGGACGCACCATGCTCGACCTGCACGTGGTGGTGCCGCCACGGATCAGCGTCTCCGAGGGCCACGAGATCGGCAACGAGGTGAGTCGCCGACTACGCAACGGCTTCCCCGCCCTCACCGACCTGACCTTCCATATCGATCCCGAGGACGACGCCGGCGAGGGCGACCCCAGCCGCTTCCCGGGGCTGCCGCTGCGCCCCGAGGTGGAGACTGCGCTGGCCAGGCGCTGGGCCTCGCTTGCGGTCTGGTCGGAGATCCGCGAGATGGAGCTGCACTATCTGGAGGACAGGGTCACCGTGGTCATCTGCCTGGACGAGGCGTGTCCACGGGAGAGCCAGGCGGTGGCGAGGGAGCTGGAAATGCGCGCCGACGACATCGACTGGCTCTCCCACGTCGAGGTGCGCCGCCTGTCCGGCACCCCCTACCTGCCGACCACCGGCTGAGCCCCGCGCCGGGGATGACATCGCCGCGACTGAGGGCGACAATGGCCGCCCTTCCTGAACCGGACCCGGCCATGGCGGACGAGCTGCGCATTCTCTATCGCGACGAGCACCTGGTGGTCGTGCACAAGCCCGCCGGGCTGCTGGTGCATCGCACCGCCCTGGCCCGGGGCGAGCGCGAGTTCCTGCTGCAGCGCCTGCGCGACCGGCTGGGCCAGCGGGTCTATCCGGCCCACCGCCTCGACCGCCCCACGTCGGGGGCCATGGTGTTCGCCCTGTCGCCCGAGATCGCGGCATCCCTGGGCGAGGCCTTCGCCGGGCGCGAGGTGGCCAAGCGCTACCTGGCGGTAGTGCGCGGTATCGGGCCCGCGACTGAACGCCTCGACTATGCGCTGCGCGAGGAGGATGGCAGCCGTCCCAAGGCGGAGATGCCGGCCATGGAGGCCGTCACCGATATCCGCCGCCTCGACAGCGTGGAGCTGCCGGTGCAGGTGGACCGCTACCCCCGGAGCCGCTATTCGCTGATGGAGGCCTGCCCCCTGACCGGACGGCGCCACCAGATCCGCCGCCACCTCTCCCGGCGCGGCTATCCGATCATCGGCGACGCCAAGCACGGCAAGGGCAACCACAACCGTTTCTTCGCCGAGCATCTGGGCACCCCCCGGCTGCTGCTGGCCGCGGTGGGTGTGGCCTTCGATCACCCGGCCTCGGGCCAGCGGCTGCGAGTCGAGTGCGCCCCGGATGGCGCCATGACCGCGCTGCTCGAACGCTTCGGCTGGGTCGGCCACCTGCCGGGGGACGGCGTGCAGCTGATCGCCCCTGGCGATAACCCCTGGCCCGCCGTCGCGACGCCACCCACTGACCCACTCACGACCCCATGAGACCATGAGCGATCCCATTACCGCCTCCCCCGCCGCCTTTGCCGAGGACGACCACGCGCTGCGCTTCGGCGGCATTCGCCGTCTCTACGGCGCACGCGCCTTCGCACGCTTTCGTACTGCCCATGTGGTGGTCGTCGGCGTGGGAGGCGTAGGCAGTTGGGCCGTGGAGGCCCTGGCGCGCTCCGGCATCGGCAGGCTGACGCTGATCGACCTGGACGATGTCTGCGTCTCCAACGTCAACCGTCAGCTCCACGCCCTGGACGGCAGCGTGGGGCGCCCCAAGGTGGAGGTGCTGGCAGAGCGTTGTCGGGCGATCCAGCCGGGAATCGAGGTGATGGCCGACGCCGCCTTCGTCACGCCCACCAATCTGGCCGAGCGCATTCCCGAGGACGCCGACCACGTGATCGACGCCATCGACAGCGTGGTCGCCAAGGCGGCGCTGATCGCCTGGTGCAAGCGGCGCAAGCTGCCGATCACGGTGACCGGCGCGGCGGGCGGCCAGACCGACCCCACCCGTATCCGGGTGGCAGACCTGACGCGCACCGAGCACGACCCGCTGCTGGCCAAGGTGCGCTCGCGGCTGCGCCGCGACTTCGGCTTCTCGCGCAATCCGAAACGGCGCTTCGCGGTGGAGTGCGTCTATTCCGACGAGCAGCTGGTCTACCCGGGCAGCGACGGCGAGGTGTGCTTCCAGAAGCCGGGCAGCGGCGAGGCCACCCGCCTGGACTGCGCCTCCGGCTTCGGCGCCGCCACCTTCGTTACCGGCAGCTTCGGCTTCGTGGCCGCCTCGCGAACCCTGGCCCGGCTGGCCAGGCAGGCCGCCAGCGAGCAGACTTCCCCTTGATGATCCCGCCCGTGCACCAGCATGCCGTCAACCCCGGGGTTTCCCGTCTCGATCAGGATTCCCTTCTTCTTCAGGAGAGTGCCATGACCCGCCCGCTACCGGTTCCCGGAATCTACTGCCACTACAAGGGCAACCGCTACGAGGTGCTCGGCGTGGCCCATCACAGCGAGAGCGAGGAGCCGCTGGTGGTCTATCGCGCCCTCTACGGCGAATATGGCCTCTGGGTGCGACCGCTGGCGATGTTCACCGAGCTGGTGGAGGTGCAGGGCGAGCCGGTGCCGCGCTTCGACCTGGAGAAGGCCTTCTGAGGCGGGCTCGCGGGCTAGGGCCAGAACGACCACCGGCGCCACGATGGGCGCCGGTGTCGGGAGCGGAAGGGCGGGGAGGGTCACTCGTCGCCGGCCTCCTGCATCTGCTTGAGCAGGTAGTTCTCGATGCCGACCTTGTCGATCAGGCCGAGCTCGGTCTCGATATGGTCGATATGACCTTCCTCGTCGGCCAGCAGGTCGCGGAACAGGTCGCGGGTCACATAGTCCTTCACCTGCTCGCAGTAGCCGATGGCTTCGATGTAGTCGTTGCGCCCCTCATGCTCGATCTTGAGGTCGCTCTCGAGCATCTCGCGCACGTTCTCGCCGATATGCAGCTTGCCGAGGTCCTGCAGGTTGGGGATGCCCTCGAGGAAGAGGATACGCTCGATCAGCTTGTCGGCGTGCTGCATCTCCTCGATGGACTCGTCGTACTCCCACTTGGCCAGCTTCTGCAGGCCCCAGTCCTTGTACATCTTGGCATGCAGGAAGTACTGGTTGATGGCCACCAGCTCGTTGCCCAGGGCGCGGTTGAGATACTCGATGACCTTGCTGTCGCCTTTCATGGATCTGCCTCTCATGATGTGGGGAGTCCACCCAAGCTTGGCATGCCGGGATGACGATTGCCAAACCCCGACGCGAGAATATTCGCCGATGCCGTTATACGGCGTAGGCGAGCTCCGCGCCCGAGAGCAGCAGCTCCTCCTTCACCGCCTCGCGGGTCAGGCTCTTGCCCACGCAGGCACACTTGCCGCACTGGGTGCCACAGCCGGTCTCGGCCTGGACCTCGCGCCAGCTGCGCGCGCCCTCCTCGACGACCTGACGGATACGGCGATCGGAGACTCCCTTGCAGATGCAGACGTACATGCGAACACCTCGCGTTGGATAGCGAGAACAAATGTAAATGATTCGCATAAGTTGTTGCAACCGGGACTCGACCAATGTCTGATCCCGATCAATTCCCGGACTATCTGGCCGGCTTGGGCAGCACCACGACCCGGGTGCCCGAGGCAATATCGGGCCAGCTGCGCCGCTCGGCATCGAACAGCACCCACAGGTAGCCGAGTCCCAGCGCGGCCACCGAGAGCCAGGCCACCAGGTAGCGCACCATGGCCTGGCGCAGGGAGATGGCGTAGCCATCCCGGGTCTGCACCCGCAGCCGCCAAGCCTGCATCCCCAGCGTCATGCCGCCACGGCACCAGAAGAAGGCAAAGAAGGCGAAGGCCGACACCAGCATGATCAGCCGCAGGGAGGCAACCTGCAGGAAGCCCACCCCGACCTGCTCGGCCGGCAGGCCGACCAGGTGGCGCACGGCCAGCAGGTGCAGGCCGGCCATCAGCAGCCAGATCGCGACCACCAGAAAGGCATCGTAGAGCATGGCGCCCAGCCGGCGGCCGAGGCCGGCGGGCCAGACATCATCGAGGTTGGGGAAGCGGCGGGGCATGGGCTCTCCTTGTCTCAGCCGCTGCGGCGCAGCAGGAGGATTCCTACCGCGGCGCAGATCAGGGTGGGCGCCAGCACCGCCCAGGCGGGCGAGAAGCCGAAGACCGTGGAGGCCGGTGCCAGCAGGTCCTGCAGGTACTTGAATGCCAGGCCGGTGACCACGCCGTAGAATACCCGGGTGCCGGCGGCCACGCTGCGCAGCGGGCCGAACACGAAGGAGGCGGCCACCAGTACCAGCGAGCCCATGGTCAGCGGCAACAGCATCTTCTGCCAGAAGTAGAGCAGCGGCTGGGTGGCCTGCTGGCCCTGGTCGCGCAGATAGCGAGCGTAGGCCCACAGCTCGCTCGGCGACTGGCTTTCGACGTCGCGCAGCAGCCGCGAGAGCTGCTCCGGCGTCAGCTGGGTATCCCACTCCCGGGTCGCGAGGTGTTGCGCCTCGGTGCCCTGCTCGGAGAACCGCGTTACCGAGACGTCCTCCAGCACCCAATGCCCCCCTCGCCAGATAGCCCGCGCGGCGCTCAGCGCCTCGGCCAGGCGCTGGCCCTCGAAGCGGTAGCGAGTGAGGTCGAGCACGGTGTCGTCGGCACGGATGGCACCAAAGCGATAGAAGCTGTCGCCCTCGCGCTGCCATCCCCCGCGCTCGGTAACCAGGGCCCCGGCCCCCTGGATCTTCTCGACGCGCCAGGCACTGGCAAACTGCTCGGTACGCGGGGAGACGTACTCGGCGATGAACAGCACCACGACCACCACCAGGATGATCGGCTTCATGGCGCCCCACAGGATCCGCGCCAGGGAGCGCCCGGCGGCGCGCATCACGGTGAGCTCGTTGCTGGAGGCCATGCTGCCCAGGCCGATCAGCGCGCCGATCAGCACCGCCACCGGCGCGTACTGATAGAGCCGCCAGGGCAGGCGCATCAGCAGGTAGAGAAGCACCTGGAAAGCGCCGTAGTCACCCTCCACATCGCCCAGGTCGTTGATGTAGGTGATCACCAGGTCGAGGCCCAGCAGCACCACCTGGACGACGATGATGGCACCCAGTACGTTCCGCGCCAGGTAGCGGTCGAAGCGATCGGCAATCATCCGCTCATCCCCTTGCGCTGGGCGCGCACCATCATCCATAACCCCAGCGCCAGGAAGGCGCCATGGATCGGCCACATGCCCACTGCGGCCGGCAGGTTGCCGCGACCGATGGCGTCCAGCGCCGCCAGCAGCAGGCTCAGGTAGGCCACATGCAGGAAGATCGCCGGCAGCAGCTTGGCAAAGCGCCCCTGGCGCGGATTGACTCGCGACAGCGGCATCGCCAGCAGGGTCAGGATGAACACCATCAGCGGCATGCCCAGCCGCCACTGCAGCTGGGCACGCGCCTCGGGCGACTCGTCACCGAACAGCTCGCGGGTGGGAGTGAGCTCGGGAGAGTCGAGCTCGCGCAGCGACTCGGCCCGCGACAGGCGCACCGCATAGGTCTCGAACTCGAGCCGCTCGGCCTGATGCCTGCCCGGCTCGACGCTGTAGCGTTCGCCGTCGGTCAACACCAGGAAGCGGCTGCCGGTATCGTCGTCCACCGCCTGGTGGCCGGCCTCGGCGCGGGTCACAACGCTCTCCGGGGTGCCGTCGCTGCGCCGCTGCCGCTCGCTGATGAAAACACCACGCATCTCGGCACCATCCTCGCTGAAGCCTTCGGTATAGGCGGTACGCCCACTGCCGAACTCCTGAAAACGCCCGGGCCCCAGGGTGGAGAAGTCGACCCGGCTGCGCTGATCCTCGAGCAACGTCTCGGTCTGGAGTGCCCCGGCCGGGGTCAGCCACAGGCTGCACAGCCCCACCAGCACAGACACCAGGACGGCCGGCACCAGGCTTACCTGGAGCAGTCGATTGGGGCTGGTACCGCAGGCTACCAGCACGGTGATCTCGCTGTTGAGGTAGAGCTGGCCATAGGCGAGCAGGATACCCAGGAAGAACGCCAGCGGCAGGATCAGCTCCAGGAACCCCGGTAGATGCAGCAGCATCAGGGTGCCGAGGATGTCGGCGGGTATCTCGCCTTCGGCGGCGTTGCTGAAGTAGCGAATGAAGCGACTGCCCATGATCACCAGCAACAGCACACCGGCAACGGCGGCCATGGTCAGCAGGATCTCGCGGGTCAGATAGCGGAAGATGATCATGCGGCGTCTGCCATGCAATGGGGCCATGCCTTGGGTACACTGGAGCGACACGGCAACGTGCCGGCATTATCCAGAATCCCTCTACGCTTGTAACCCCAATTGCCAGTAACCCCAACGCTTGTCTTGTGGAGACGCCATGGAATTCCCAGTCAGGACGGGTAACCCCGCCAAGGTCGAGAGCGCCTGTATCGTCATCCCGGTGTTCAAGGAGGAGGCGCTGCTGCCCACCGCCTCGCGCCTTGACGACGCCAGCGAACGACTAATGGGCCAGCTGCTCGAGCGCGGCGACTTCGACGCCAGGCTGGGCAACGTGCAGCTGGTCCCCTTCGCACCGGGCCTCTCCACCGAACGCCTGCTGCTGGTCGGACTGGGCAAGCGTGAGGCATGCCAGGAGACGGCTTTCCGCAAGGCGCTGGACGCCGCCTTCACCGCCCTGGCGTGCCTCCCGGTAGACGAAGCGGCAGTGGCCTTTACCGAGGTGCCCCTGGCGGATCGCGGTGCCGACTGGAAGGCACGCATGGTCGCCGAGGCCGCCCATCGCGCCCTCTACCGCTTCGAGGAGTTCAAGTCCGAGAAGGCGCCCGCGTCGCGACTGGCCTCGGTGACCCTGCTGGTCAACGACGACGGCGACGCCGCAGCAGCCCGGGAGGGCGCACGCATCGGCGACGCCGTAGGCCAGGGCATCAACGCCGCCCGCACCCTGGGCAACCTGCCGGGCAACGTCTGCACCCCGAGCTACCTGGCCGAGCGGGCCGAGGCGCTGGGTGAAGCCTCCGGCGGCGCACTGGCGGTGGAGATCCTCGACGAGGAGGCCCTGGAGGCGCTGGGCGCCCATAGCCTGCTGTCGGTGGGCCGCGGCAGCGAGCAGCCCTCGCGGCTGATCGTCATGACGTACCAGGGCGCCGACAACCCCGACGAGGCGCCTCACGTGCTGGTGGGAAAGGGCATCACCTTCGATACCGGCGGCATCTCGCTCAAGCCCGGCGAGGCCATGGACGAGATGAAGTTCGACATGTGCGGCGCGGCCAGCGTATTCGGCACCGTCGAGGCGGTGCTCGGCATCCGACCGAAGGTCAACCTGGTGGCCATCGTGGCCGCCGCCGAGAACATGCCTGACGGTCGCGCCACCAAGCCCGGCGATATCATCAGGACGCTGAAAGGCCTGTCGGTAGAGGTGCTCAATACCGACGCCGAGGGCCGCCTGGTGCTGTGCGATGCCCTGACCTACGCCGAGCGCTTCGAGCCGGCCAGCGTGGTGGATATCGCGACCCTGACTGGCGCCTGCATCATCGCCCTGGGCCATCACGCCACTGGCCTGCTCGCCAACGACGACGACCTGGCACTCGACCTGCTCGATGCCGGCGAGGCGGCCTGGGATCGCGCCTGGCACCTGCCGCTGTGGGACGAGTACCAGCAACAGCTCGACTCCAACTTCGCCGACCTGGCCAATATCGGTGGCAAGCCGGCGGGCACCATCACCGCCGCCTGCTTCCTCTCGCGCTTCGCCGACAAGTTCCCCTGGGCACATCTGGACATCGCCGGCACCGCCTGGAGCTCCGGCAAGGAGAAGGGCGCCAGCGGCCGCCCCGTGGGCCTGCTGACCCAGTACCTGCTGGACCGCGAAGCCGACGCCGTGGTGGAAACCGAGGCGGAATAGCGCCTCGCTCTTGCGTTTTTTCCGCGTCGCCTTTCTCATGTGGGACTGACGATGAATCCACGACCCGGGCCGGCTCTCACCGGCCCGAGCTTCCAGTATCACCCCGGGGCTGGCACGCCCCGGGCGTAGCGGAGACCCCTTGCCGTGTCGAATGCCAGCTTCGAACTCCTGCCCAACTCCACCCCCACGGCCGACTCGATCCGTGAGGACATCCTCGCCAGCCCCGGCTTCGGCCAGTACTTCACCGACCACATGGCCCACGTACGCTGGACCCTGGACGCCGGCTGGCACGGCCACGAGGTACGTCCCTATGGCCCGCTGACCCTGGACCCCGCCGCCGCCGTGCTGCACTACGCTCAGGAGATCTTCGAGGGCATCAAGGCCTACCGCCACGCCGATGGCTCCATCTGGACCTTCCGTCCCGAGAAGAATGCCGAGCGCTTCCGTCGCAGCGCCCGCCGGCTGGCCCTGCCCGAACTCTCCGACGAGGACTTCATCGGCTCGATCAAGGCGCTGCTGGCCCAGGACCACGCCTGGGTACCGACGCCGAAGAGCGAGGCCGACGAGTGCAGCCTCTACCTGCGCCCCTTCATGATCGCCAGCGAGAAGTTCCTCGGTGTGCGCCCGGCCCAGGAGGTCGACTACTACGTGATCGCCTCGCCGGCGGCGGCCTACTTCAAGGGTGGCATCGAGCCGGTCTCGATCTGGCTCTCGGAACACTACAAGCGGGCCGCCCCGGGCGGCACCGGCTTCGCCAAGTGCGGCGGCAACTACGCCGCCTCCCTGGCGGCCCAGAAGGAGGCCAGCGCCAATGGCTGTGGCCAGGTCGCCTTCCTGGATGCCGCCGAGAACAAGTGGATCGAGGAACTCGGCGGCATGAACCTGTTCTTCGTGTTCAAGGACGGGCGCATCGCCACCCCGCGCCTCACCGACACCATCCTCGAGGGGGTGACCCGCGACTCGGTGCTGACCCTGGCCCGGGACGAGGGGCTGACGCCCGAGGAGCGCCCCATCAGCATCGACGAATGGCGCGAGGGCGCGGCCAGCGGCGAGATCACCGAGGTCTTCGCCTGCGGTACCGCCGCGGTGATCACCCCGGTGGGTGAGCTGGTCAGCGAACAGGAACGCATCCGCCTGGCCGGCGACAACGGCAACCCCATCGCCAAGCGTCTGCGCGCCAAGCTGCTCGACCTTCAGTATGGCCGTGCGGAAGACACCCACGGCTGGCTGACGCAGCTGGTGTAAGGCGTGACCCAGATAGACTTCTACGTCCTTCCCGATACCACCCTGGAGGCGCGTCTCGACTTCGCCTGCCGGCTGGCCGAGACCATCCAGCGCAAGGGCTATCGGCTGCACCTGCACGCCGAGGACGAGGCCATGGCCAGGGAGCTCGACGCGGCACTGTGGACCTTCCGGGCCGATGCATATGTGCCCCACGCCCTGGCCGGCGACGACCTCGCCGACCGAGTGCCGGTCACCATCGGCTGGGCTGAGCCGCCGCCTCCCGAGCGTGCGGTGCAGGCCCTGCTCAACCTCTCGCCGGGCATCCCCGAGTGGTTCTCGCGCTTCGAGCGTGTCGCCGAGATCATCAACCAGCACCAGGCGGTATTGACCGCCAAACGCGAGTGCTGGCAGACCTACCGGAAGCGCGGCTATCCGGTCAAGGCGCATCAGCTGCGCGGCCAGCCAGGCTGACGCCAGCCACCCCGCCGGGCTATAATCAAGCCCATTTTTCGTCGCCATTCCTGCCGTCCGGCCATCTGGCCGGCGGTGATCATTTCTGGACCCGGAACGCCCATGGACAAGACCTACCAACCCGCGCAGATCGAATCCCGCTGGTACCAGCGCTGGGAGGCCGATGGCCGCTTCGCCCCCGCAGGCGAGGGCGAGCCCTACTCCATCATGATCCCGCCGCCCAACGTCACCGGCAGCCTGCACATGGGTCACGCCTTCCAGGACACCATCATGGACACCCTGATCCGCTGGCGGCGGATGCAGGGGCGCAACACCCTGTGGCAGGTGGGCACCGACCACGCCGGCATCGCCACCCAGATGCTGGTGGAGCGCAAGGTCGCCGCGGAAGAGGGCAAGAGCCGCCACGACCTCGGCCGCGAGGCCTTCATCGACAAGGTGTGGGAGTGGAAGCAGGAGTCCGGCGGGCATATCACCCGCCAGCTGCGTCGCATGGGGGCCAGCGTCGACTGGAGCCGCGAACGCTTCACCATGGACGACGGCTTCTATCGGGCGGTCCAGGAGGTCTTCGTGCGCCTCTTCGAGGAGGACCTGATCTACCGCGGCAAGCGGCTGGTCAACTGGGACCCGACCCTGCACACCGCCATCTCCGACCTGGAGGTCGAGAACCGCGACCAGCAGGGCAGCTTCTGGCACTTCCGCTACCCGCTGGCCGACGGCGCCACCACAGACGACGGCAAGGACTACCTCATCGTCGCCACCACCCGCCCCGAGACCCTGCTGGGCGATACCGGCGTAGCGGTGAACCCCGAGGATCCGCGCTACGCCTCACTGGTCGGCAAGTTCGTGGAACTGCCCCTGGTGGGGCGCCGGATCCCCATCGTGGCGGATGAACATGCCGACATGGAGAAGGGCTCCGGCTGCGTGAAGATCACCCCGGCCCACGACTTCAACGACTACGAGGTCGGACGTCGCCAGGGCTTGCCGCTGATCAACGTCTTCACCCAGGACGCATCGATCCTCACGCGCGCCGAGGCCTTCGATATCCAGGGCCGTCCGCTGGCCGAGATCGACACGAGCCTGCCGGAGGCCTACGCCGGCCTCGACCGCTTCGAGGCTCGCGCACGCATCGTCGCCGACATGGAGGCCGCTGGCCTGCTCGAGCAGGTTGAGACGGTGAACAACACCCTCCCCTATGGCGATCGCAGTGGCGATGTCATCGAGCCGCTGCTCACCGATCAGTGGTTCGTCGCCGTGGAGAGCCTTGCCAGGCCCGCCATCGAGGCCGTGGAGAAGGGCGATATCCAGTTCGTCCCCAAGAACTACGAGAACATGTACTTCGCCTGGATGCGCGACCTGCAGGACTGGTGCATCTCCCGCCAGCTGTGGTGGGGGCATCGTATTCCCGCCTGGTACGACGCCGAGGGCAACGTCTATGTGGCCCGCAGCGAGCAGGAGGCCCGCGAGAAGCACGGACTGCCTGCCGACCTCGAGCTGAATCAGGACGAGGACGTGCTGGACACCTGGTTCAGTTCGGGGCTGTGGACCTTCGGGACCCTGGGCTGGCCGGAACAGACCGAGGAACTCAAGACCTTCCACCCTTCCAGCGTGCTGGTCACCGGCTTCGACATCATCTTCTTCTGGGTCGCGCGGATGATCATGCTGACCCTGAAGTTCACCGGCGAGGTGCCCTTCAAGCAGGTCTATGTGCACGGCCTGGTACGTGACGGTCAGGGTCAGAAGATGTCCAAGTCCAAGGGCAACGTCCTCGACCCCATCGACCTGATCGATGGTATCGAGCTGGACACGCTGGTGGAGAAGCGCACCGGCAACATGATGCAGCCCCAGAAGGCCAAGGCCATCGCCAAGGCCACGCGCAGCGAGTTTCCGGAGGGCATCGAGCCCCACGGTACCGATGCGCTGCGGTTCACCTTCCTCTCCCAGGCCACCACCGGACGCGATATCAAGTTCGACATGGGCCGCCTGGATGGCTACCGCAACTTCTGCAACAAGCTGTGGAACGCCTCGCGCTATGTGCTGATGAACGCCGAGGGCGAGGATACCGGCCTGGCTGGTGAGGCGGTCGAGCTGTCCCTGGCCGACCGCTGGATCCTCTCGCGCCTGCAGCAGACCGCAGCCCAGGTGACCAGGGCCATGGAGGAGTTCCGTTTCGATCACGCCTCCCAGGCGCTCTACGAGTTCGTCTGGAACGAGTACTGCGACTGGTACCTCGAGCTCTCCAAGCCGGTACTCTGGGACGACAACGCCAGCCTCGAAGCCAAGCGCGGTACCCGGCGGACCCTGGTCCGCGTGCTGGAAGCCATCCTGCGCCTGGCCCACCCGATGATGCCCTACATCTCCGAGGAGATCTGGCAGCGCGTGGCACCGCTGGCCGGTACCTTCCAGGGCGCGGGCGACTCCATCATGGCCCAGCCCTGGCCGACCGCCGACGAGGCGCTGCTCGATGAGGGCGCCACCCGGGATATCGAGTGGCTCAAGGGGGTGATCGTGGCGGTACGCAATATCCGCGCCGAGATGAACATCGCCCCGGGCAAGCCCCTCGACGTGCTGCTCACCAAGGGCGGCAGTGCCGATCGCGAGCGTCTGGAAGCCAATCGCCTGTTCCTGGCCAAGCTGGCCAAGCTGGAGAGCGTCGAGTGGCTGGATGACCCGCAGCAGGCGCCGCTCTCGGCCACCCAGCTGGTCGGCGAGATGGAGGTGCTGGTGCCCATGGCCGACCTGATCGACAAGGAGGCAGAACTGGCCCGCCTCGACAAGGAGATCGAGAAGCAGGACAAGCTGATCGGCGGCATCGAGAAGAAGCTTTCTAACGAAGGCTTCGTGGCCAAGGCGCCCGCCTCGGTGGTGGAGAAGGAGCGCGGCAAGCTCAACGATTTCCAGGCCTCCCGGCGCTTGCTGGCGGAGCAGCGCGACAAGATCGCCGCCCTCTGAGCCGGCCCAGCGCCCGTCTGACCCGAGCCCGGCCGATGGCCGGGCTTTTTACTGCCTGCCGACCGTGCGGTGGAGCCAGCCAAGCAATGCCCCGAGCGCAAAAAGCCCCGAACTCACAAAGGAGCACGGGGCTTTGTTCAATACATGCAAAAAGCCCCGACCATCTCACGATGCTCGGGGCTTTTCTTAATAAGTGCCTGACGATGACCTACTCTCACATGGGGAGACCCCACACTACCATCGGCGCTGAGCGGTTTCACTGCTGAGTTCGGCATGGGATCAGGTGGTTCACGCTCGCTATGGTCGTCAGGCGAA
>NZ_JAJSPA010000048.1:0-25637 GCF_021282295.1 Halomonas sp. G15
AGGCCCAGGCACAGTGGAAGCAGCGTATCCAGCGGGTCATTCAGCATCTGGAGGAGCAGGAGAGGCTACGCAGTGGGGTCGCCATCGCCGAGGCTCTCAACCGGAGGGGGCTGACCACCTACCAGGGAAGGCCGTTCACCAGTGCGACGATCAGCAGGTTGAGGCACAGCAGCGACGCATAATCCAAAGTATAGTTAGTAAAATAGAAAATAATTCACGCCTGCTTCACCGTGATCTCATGGTTGGTACTAAGGGAGAACAGGGTTTGAGCACTAAGGCGATAAAACCAGGCAAAAAAGGGGATTTCTCGCTATGCTAATTATACTTAATAAAAATTCTCTTTAATTTCAGCGTGTTGGGAATTTCGGTTTTTGGCGGAGGCAGCTGTTTGGGCAAGAGTCATAGACAGGAAGCGCCACTTGAACGCCCTATTAGGTGTGCTAAATTCTGCAGACCAGGCCAGCGAGGCTGGTGCCAGAAACCCAAGACCCAAACGATTGAAAGCCGAGCTCCGAGACGAAAACCGCCGCATGATGTACTGATATTGGCCAGCAGTTTTGGCCCCAATGAAGGCGAGTGACCCTGATACTTTTACCGTCCAAGAGCCAATTACTTAGGAGGCTAAATACTATGAAATTGACCACGAAACCGTCAATGAATCTGGCCCGTATCGCTTGGCCTGTGGGAGCCCTAAAAGGGGCATTACGTACCACAGTTCAAGGAGTAATTTCTCATGAATGCTTCACACCTATCTCACCACAAGGTGGATCACGCTGAACCATCGCTAATCACCATCACTCGCACTAGTGATGGCCTACCCTTGGAGCAAGTGTATGGCGTTGAAGACCGTCATTCTTGCTGCCAGGACGACCCTACCCCTCAGGACCTCGGTGCCGAAGGAGTAGATGACACATCCGCACTGCCTTCGGATGCTTTCTCGGATGGTCATGTAGAAGATCGCCTCGCTGCAGTCCTTTCCCACAGTGGTCATGGACCAGTCAACGTCGCCATCAAGACGATGTTCAAGGCTACCATCACGCAGATGCTGGCGTTAAGCCACCGTGGTCAGCCAACCAAGGCACCTCTGCTGGGTCCACAGAGCTATCCGGTAGCAGCGCTATGCCGTGAGCTGGTGGAGCCGGGTCACGATACCCCCTTTCCGCTGCCAATCACGGGCCTGGAAAGCGTCAATGGCCTGGATAGCTTTCAGGACCTACACGCCGCTATTCGTAACGAAGACCTTGTTGTAGTTACCACGCCGCGCCAGGGAAGCATCGCCAAGGAGCTTGCCAGCATCCGCGCCAAGTTTGGGTGCTATGCGCCAATCATGGTCGTCAAACATCATGGTAGCAAGGTCGAACCAGCGCTTCAGTATGCTCCCGATGGCGCAAAAGGCATCAACGTCGTGTACCCCGATCTACCCCGTCTGATGGAAGAGGCCCGGGACCTCGCCAGCATGCTTCGTCCTGAGCTGATGTCGCTGATGCGTCGTGTCAGCGAACGTTGGACAACGGAACGGGTGAGTACGCGCAACGTTGACGCCCATGACGGGATTCGCTGGCTGTGGCTGGTCGCGGATGAGCTGGGCCTGTCGTCATCCCAGATGGATGACCTCAGCTGGACGATGCACATCAACTCCCGGTATTGCCGCCAATCCAGGGATCTTCTGGTCCGCATTTAACTTTCAAGAACAACCTGTGAAGCAGGGGGCTGTCTGGCCCCCTGGTAGCCAACTACGTCTAGAAAAAAGAAACCGGTGGACAAATGGAAAGTAAAGATCGCACTCAAGACAACATTCAGACCAATAATTCCACCCAGAAGCCGCTGAAGAAGGTTGGAAAGAAGAAAGTGAGTCAGGAGGACCAGCAACGCCTGGACAACATGCGTCGTCCCAGTAAGGCCAGCAAAGTATGCTCACCCAGGGCAGCGGATAAGAAGGCCGGGGAAGGTTACGTTGCACCTAAGCCAGCCCAGCAGCCCAGAAGGAAGGGTAGCTCTTCCGGTAAGAAGAAGGAGGAGGAGCTGACGAGTAGCGCCAAGGTGAAGATTCTCGTAGAAGAGCTTTATGATCTGGTGTACGACAACCGAACGGGCCAGGCTCTGGTGCTTGAGAAGCAAGGTAACCGCATCGCCAGGCCTCTAGAAAGCAAGGAAGTCATTAGCCTTATGTTTATCGAGCTAATGGAGCAAGGGGAGGACATTCCATGGGATGTCGTCGAAAAATTTTGCAAGGTTATCGGTCAAAAAGTCAAGTACCTAGGAGAAGAGGTAAGATCGTATACGAATGTGGCCTATGGGGAAAATAATCGCAAGCGGATCATCGATCTTAGGCAAAGAAGTGGTGTGCTTGCGGTGCTAGAAGATGGCGAGGTAAAGATGGTAGAGGAAGGTGAGCCGACCATCATGCTTCGACTGCCTGCCATGGCGCCTTATCCTCTTCCGGCTACTACACCTGACCCCGATCTTGATGGGCTCAACCATCTCATCGAAATCATCAATACACCGGAAGAAGAGCAATACCTGGTCCTGTGCTGGATGGCGTACGTGCTATCACATCCACTGGACCCTATGGTGTCTCAAGTATTCCTTGTCTTGCTTGGTGGCCAAGGTGCAGGCAAGAGCTCTTTCTCAAAATGGGTCCTCCGACGCTTTGTCGACCCGAGCAAGATCAGTGTGTCTGAGCTGCCAAAAAATTTGGATGATCTGGCGGTAGCTAGCAATTTCACGTATATGGTAATCCTCGATAACCTCCGGGATTTGCCTGTAAACAGCAGTGATCGACTTTGTCGGATGTCTACCGGGGGAGAGTCGCTAAAGCGACAGCTTTACTCCGATGGAAACGCTTTTGTGTCAAGTCTCCAGGCACCACTAGTGATCAACGGAATTGTCAACCCGGTGACGGAACCTGACCTCAGTAGCCGATGCCTGTTCGTGCACTTCCAAGCCTTAGGTGAGGGGGAGCGCATCACGGAGAAGGAGATGGTTAACCATCTTGAAGCTCATGAAGGTGAAATTTTCCGTGCGCTGCTGGAATTAGCTGCCCAGGCCCTGAACATCGTGGATGATGTAGTACCCAAACGGCCTCAACGGATGCTGGATTTCTCCCGCTGGCTCGCCGCTTGCGAGCAGGTCATGGGCCTAGAAGCTGGCTACTTGGAAGATGCCTACGCCATTAATCAGGCACACGCCTACGAGTCGTCGATCGGTGAGAAGCCGCTGGCCAATGCCCTCTACAACTTCGCGCTGCTCTACTGTTTCGACGAGCCATGGATGGGGACCTGTGGGGATCTACTGCCGCTGCTGGAAGAGCTGGTTTCTGATCGGGATATTCGCGCGCACTTCAATGAGTTCCCGCATAACGCGGCATCTCTGGGTCGTCGCTTCACTCAGCACGCCGCCTCACTGGATGCCCTTGGAGTCAAGCTGGAGCGCCTGCCGCGTAGCCGCAATCGTCAGGTGAAGATTTCGCTTAAGGCTGATTGCCCGCGTCTTGCCGAGCTAGCGCAAGACTAACCCGCCTGGAGGGGCTGTGGCTCATCCGCAGCCCCTTTATCCCGTTGTCATCTTATCGATTGATCTGGCCACTGCGTCGGGTCGTCGGGTGTCGACGGGTACCGCCGAGACTTTCTCTTATCGTGTCACCACCGGTCAGGAGGAGATATGCCTGTCGTTGACCTCACCGCCCATCTCGTCAAGCGCCTGCACTGCCCCGAAGACAAGCGTCGTATTGAATATTGCGACCGCCAGCACCCCGGGTTCTATGTGGAGGTCAGACGCACTACCCCTGGCAAGGGGACCTACTATCTGCGTCACACCACCGACCAGAAGAAGAACCAGCACTTCAAACTTGGCACCACGACCGAGATTTCCCTGTCTCAAGCCCGGAAGAAGGCAAAGACCTTGCGTGCCGAGCTGGTCATGGAAAAAACGCCTCAGACGGTCCAAAAGTCGGCCAAGGCCGTGCCGACCCTCAAGGCCTTCGTCGAGGAGCAGTATCTGGACTACATCAAGACCCGCAAGCGGTCCTGGAAGACCGACTATACCCATCTACGCAGCAAGGTGATTCCCACCTTCGGTGGCAAGCGCCTGGATGAGGTTACCCATGCCGACGTGGCGCAGTTCCACAACCGGATGCGTAACGAGGGCAGGGCACCGGCCACCTGTGATCGTCAGCTGATGATCGTTCGGGCTCTATTCGCGGTAGCCATGGAATGGGAGTTGGTTGATAGCAATCCAGCCAAGTCAGTCAAGCTGTTCAAGGAGAACAACAACCGGGAACGCTATCTGGATGAGACCGAGAGCAAGCGGCTACTGGACGTGCTGCTGCACGATAGGAATCGTCCCGTCTGTTGTATCGTGATGTTCCTGCTCAGTACCGGGGCCCGGGTAGGGGAAGCCCTCAAGGCGAAGTGGTCAGATGTTGACCTAATCAAGCAGACCTGGCGGATACCGGTCAGCAACGCCAAGAGCAAGAAGGAGCGGGTCGTGCCCTTGAATACCTCGGCGCTACAGGTCCTGGAGGAAGCCAAGCGGGAATGCGGTGGTCAGGAGTGGATCTTCGTCAGTCCCAAGACCCAGGCACCCTTCAAGTCGATCACGCTGGTCTGGCACCGGCTACGCGACAAGGCTGGGCTACCTGACTTCCGCCTGCATGATTGCCGGCATACCTACGCCTCCAAGCTGGTTGGGGCAGGGCGCTCCTTGTACGAAGTGCAACAGATCCTTGGTCATAGCAATCCCAAGGTCACGGAACGCTACGCTCACCTGTCCCAGGACTCTCTACTGAGTGCCGCGTCGAGTGCCAACTGGACCTATGACACCGATGATGATCACCATGAGGAGGAGAGCGACGACGACCGTGCCGACGTCACCGGGGAAGACAGCGCACCGATAGCGACTCCCATACGCCACGCCAGCTGACCGAGCGAAGCTCAGAGGAGCTTTCAATGATGAGAAAATAGTGCATTTGGGTATAGATGCTATTTTTGAGGCATTGGAAATCCTATGACTGAGGGTAGGGAAGCGGAGTGGCGTCTCTGCCCCCTTTATGAAGAGGCGACAGCCGAATGTATCAGGGCCCCGCTACGGGGCCTATTTTGGGGCCCCTGTGGCCCTTTTTTTGATCTTGGGGCAGGGCGCTTGTCGTCATCAGGTTGATCCTTGTAGATCGGTACGGATACATTGAGTGTTCACTAATGTTAGGAGTGCTCATCATGGTCCGTAAGACTCGTAGCGACTGTCGTGTGGGAACCTTCGAGAAGACCCGGGGCCTGCCCGCTGGCACAGTGCGTAACCCGGATGGTCGTGATGCTCGGTCTGACAAGAAGATCGGTACCCTGCGTGACGACTACGCCAAGAAGAGGAAGTGAGGGTTTCCCGGGATACCTGACGACACCCGACGACCTGACGCTGGGGCTCCCGGTCCTCGACTGTCTCCCGAGGGTAGGGGGGAGGTAACGACGCTGTATCGGCTGATGGATTGGCGGTAGGGGGTCATGCCGGTCACCCAGAGTGAGCACTCGCTTCGGTTCTGCTTCGGTCAGTCAGCGGTCGATGGGATTGGCTCCCTTCTCCAGATTCCAGAGGGTGAGTCGGTGTGTGGCCGTTCACTTCGGTCATACGTCGGTCAGCCCACCCTGGTCCATTGGTGGTCGTATAAATCCTTTGAAATCATCTGGGTAATGAGGTTTTCTGAGGTTCTGCGAGGCTCAGCTATTGCACCTTCTGCTTCCGCTGGGCGCAGTTCGTCGGCGACAAGGACCTGAAGTTCGCCTCCAATGAAGCGGATTCCCTGCACCGCTACCTGGCCGAGCACACCGAGGTCACCGACCTGCTGATGACCGGCGGCGACCCCATGGTGATGAAGGCCAAGCACCTGCGTCAGTACCTGGAGGGGCTGATGGCGCCGGAGCTGGATCACGTTCAGGACATCCGCATCGGCACCAAGAGCCTGACCTTCTGGCCCTACCGCTTTGTCACCGACCCGGACGCCGAGGATATTCTCGAGTTGTTCAGAGAGTTGGTGGCTGCCGGGAAGCATGTCGCCTTCATGGCGCACTTCAACCACTGGAAGGAGATGGACACCCCCATCTGCCGTGAGGCGATCCGCCGCATCCGGGCCACCGGGGCGGAGATCCGTACCCAGGCGCCCTTGCTCCGCCACATCAATGACGATGCCGACCAGTGGGCGAGGATGTGGACCACCCAGGTGCGCCTGGGGATGATCCCGTATTACATGTTCGTGGAGCGCGATACCGGCGCCCGCCACTACTTCGAGGTGCCGCTGGTGCGAGCCTGGGAGATCTACCGCGAGGCAATGAAGCAGGTGCCGGGCCTGGCGCGCACGGCTCGTGGGCCGTCGATGTCTGCCGATCCGGGCAAGGTGGAGATCCAGGGGGTGACGGAGATCCAGGGCGAGAAGGTCTTCGTGCTGCGTTTCATCCAGGGGCGCGACAGCGACTGGGTGCAGCGGCCCTTCTTCGCCAAGTACGACGAAGCCGCCACCTGGCTCAACCACCTGAAACCGGCGCTGGGAGAGGAAGAGTTCTTCTTCGAGGCCGAGTTTGCCGCCATGAAGGACGACAAGCAGGCGCTGATCATGAAGGCATCGTGAGGCAGCGGTGAGCTCTATTCAGCAAGGGCCGCCACGTGCGGCCCTTGCTGCATTGCATCAAGAGATTAACGCTTCATAAACGCTCGTCGGGACTAGACTAGGGGTGAACAAACCCGTCGGCCATGTTCTGCCGGCCTTGCCTCCGGTCATTATCACCGGAGAAGTTTTTTCGCTAAAGTAGAAAGGGGTGGTAGATTCGGAGCCCGGTGTGGTCTCGGTCTAGCCGCTCGATTGCCGACAACGTCAAAGAGGTATGTCCATGAAACGCCATGCATTCTCTGCTGCTGCCTTCACCGGTGCGCTCCTGGGGGCCGCGATGTTCGCGTCGCCGGCCATGGCGCAGGATGAAGAGAGGTTCATCACCATCGGTACCGGTGGCCAGACCGGCGTCTACTATGTGGTCGGCCAGTCCGTCTGCCGCCTGGTAAATCGTCTGGAAGATGCCAACATCAAGTGCAACGCGCCCTCCACCGGCGGCTCGGTGGCCAACGTCAACGGCATCAAGTCCGGCCAGCTGGACATGGGCGTGGTGCAGTCCGACGTCCAGTACCAGGCCTACAACGGCACCGGCAACTTCGAGGGCGACGCCTACGAGGATCTGCGTGCGGTGTTCCGTGTCCACGGCGAGCCGCTGACCCTGCTGGCCCGTGCCGATTCCGGCATCGAGACCCTCGATGACCTGGAAGGCAAGCGCGTCAACATCGGTAACCCCGGCTCCGGCCAGCGCAACACCATGGAAGTGGTGATGGAAGCCAAGGGCTGGACCGAGGACACCTTTGCCCTGGCCTCCCAGCTGGATGCCGCGGAGCAGGCCGCGGCCCTGGCCGACAACAACGTCGATGCGATGGTGTATGTGGTGGGTCACCCCAACGGCTCCATTCAGGAAGCCACCACTACCGTGGATGCCCGCCTGATTCCGCTGACCGGCGAGGCCATCGACGGCATCGTCGAGGAATTCCCCTACTACTCTAAGTCGGTGATTCCCGGCGGCCTCTACAAGGGCAACGACGAGGACGTCGAGACCTTCGGCGTGGCGGCGACCTTCGTGACCACCGCCCAGGCCGACGAGGATATCGTCTACCAGACCGTCAAGGCGATCTTCGACAACTTCGACCGCTTCAAGCAGCTGCACCCGGCCTTCGAGAATCTCGATCCGGAAGAGATGGTCTCCTCAGGCCTCTCCGCACCGCTGCATGACGGAGCTGCCCGCTACTATCGCGAGCAGGGCTGGATCGAGTGATCCGAGACTCTGAGGTGATGTCACCTCGGTGAAGAATGCGCGGTCACCCGAGGGGGCCGCGCATTCTGTTTGGGATGCCGGGTGGCATCACCAGCAAGGGTTCCCAGGGCAAACGTTACAGAGCAGGGCACGCTTATGACTGAGGACAACAAGAGGGCCGCCGGGCACGAGGTCGACCTGGAGGATATGGTCGCCTCGACGGATACCGGGGCCCGCAAGCCGGCCGGTACGCCGGGCAAGCTGCTGGTCAGCATTGCCGCCGCCTGGTCGCTCTTCCAGCTGTGGATCGCGTCCCCGCTGCCGTTCATGCTGGGGTTTGGCGTCTTCAACGCCACCGAGTCCCGCTCCATCCATCTGGCCTTCGCGCTCTTCCTGGCCTACATGGCCTATCCGGCGCTCAAGCGTTCGCCCCGCGATCGCATCCCCATCCAGGACTGGGTCCTGGCGGCGGCGGCGGCCTTCTGTGGCGCCTACATGTTCATGTTCTACGAGCAGCTGGCTCAACGCCCCGGTGCACCGATCCTGCAGGACGTGATCATCGGCGTGGCGGGTATCGTGCTGCTGCTGGAGGCCACGCGACGGGCGCTCGGTCCGCCGCTGGCGATCATCGCCTCGATCTTCATCTTCTATTCGCTGGCCGGGCCCTGGATGCCGGGTATCCTCTCCCATCGCGGGGTCAGCCTCTTCGGCCTGGTCAACCACCAGTGGCTGACGACCCAGGGGGTCTTCGGCATCGCGCTTGGGGTCTCGACCAGCTTCGTCTTCCTGTTCGTGCTGTTCGGTGCCTTGCTCGACAAGGCCGGGGCCGGCAACTACTTCATCAAGGTCGCCTTCTCGCTGCTCGGCCACTACAAGGGCGGGCCGGCCAAGGCCGCCGTGGTGGCCTCGGGCATGACCGGCCTGATCTCCGGCTCCTCCATCGCCAACGTGGTGACCACCGGCACCTTCACCGTACCGATGATGAAGCGGGTCGGCTTCTCCGCCGAGAAGGCCGGGGCGGTGGAGGTCTCCTCCTCGGTCAATGGCCAGATCATGCCGCCTGTCATGGGGGCTGCGGCCTTCCTGATGGTCGAGTACGTGGGCATCTCCTACGTCGAGGTCATCAAGCACGCCTTCCTGCCGGCACTGATCTCCTATATCGCACTGATCTATATCGTCCACCTCGAGGCCCTCAAGGCCGGGCTGCAGGGGCTGGAAAGCAGCAATCCGCCCAAGCCCCTGGTGCGCAAGGTGATCGGGTTCCTCGGCGGCCTGCTGCTGATGATGATCACGGCCCTCGTGGTCTACTACGGCCTGGGCTGGCTCAAGCCGGTGCTGGGTGATGCCACTCCCTGGGTGGTGGCTGTGGGCCTGGCGGCGATCTACGTGGCGCTGCTCAAGGTCGCCTCGAACTATCCCGAGCTGGAGCTCGACGACCCGGACACCCCCATCTACAAGCTGCCCCAGACCCGGCCCACGGTGATGGTCGGCCTGCAGTTCATCCTGCCGGTGATCGTGCTGATCTGGTGCCTGATGGTGGAGCGCCTCTCTCCGGGACTCTCCGCCTTCTGGGCCACGGTGTTCATGGTCTTCATCATCCTCACCCAGCGTCCCATCACGGCGATCTTCCGTGGTCGCAGTGACATGGCGGCGGACCTGCGCGAGGGGGCCCTGGACCTGTGGAACGGCCTGGTCACCGGTGCCCGCAACATGATCGGCATCGGTATCGCCACTGCCACCGCCGGCATCATCGTCGGTGCGGTCTCCCAGACCGGGGTCGGCCTGGTGCTGGCCGACGTGGTGGAGATCCTCTCCATGGGCAACCTGATGCTGATCCTGATCTTCACCGCGGTGCTCAGCCTGATCCTCGGCATGGGCCTGCCTACCACGGCCAACTACATCGTGGTGTCGGCACTGCTGGCTCCGGTGATCGTCCAGTTGGGCGAGCAGAACGGCCTGCTGGTGCCGCTGATCGCGGTGCATCTGTTCGTGTTCTACTTCGGCATCATGGCGGACGTCACGCCGCCGGTGGGCCTCGCCTCCTTCGCCGCGGCTGCGGTCTCGGGGGGTGACCCGATCCGCACCGGCTTCCAGGCCTTCTACTACAGCCTGCGTACCGCGGCGCTGCCGTTCCTGTTCATCTTCAACACCGACCTGCTGCTGATCGATGTCACATTCCTGCAGGGGGTGGTGATCTTCGTGGTCTCGACCATCGCCATGCTGATCTTCGCCGCGGCCACCCAGGGCTTCATGCTCGCCCGTAACCGCTGGTACGAGTCGATCGTGCTGCTGCTGGTGGCCTTCACCCTGTTCCGCCCCGGCTTCTGGATGGACATGATCCATGACCCCTACCGGGAGGTGCCGCCGGCGCAGTTCGTCGAGGCGCTGGGCAATGTCGAAGAGGACAGCACCCTGCGTCTGCAGATCCTCGGTGAGGATGACTTCGGCGACCCGCTGACCACCTACATGCAGCTGCCGGTGCCGGAAGGGGAGACGGGGCAGGAGCGCCTCGACAACCTGGGCCTGATGCTGCTGATCGAGGACGACAAGGCCATCGTCGACATGGTGGCCTATGGTAGCCAGGCCTCTGACCTGGGCTTCGACTTCGACCAGGAGATCATCGAGGTGCTGGCCCCGGTGGACCGCTGGACCAAGGAGCTGATGTGGATCCCGGCCTTCCTGGTGTTCGGCCTGATCGTAGTGATGCAGCGGCGGCGGCGGGATCGCAGTGCCGCGGCGACATCAGCCTGAGGAGAGCGTCATGTACCAGAAGATCATGTTAACGGTGGACCTCAACGAGGAGGCCTCCTGGGTCAAGGCGCTGCCGACGGCGGTGGCGCTGTGCCGCAGTTTCGGTGCCTCGCTGCACGTGGTGACGGTGTTGCCGGACTACCGCATGCCGCTGGTCGGCTCCTACTTTCCCAAGGACTTCGCCAAGAAGGCCCATGAGGCGATCAAGGAGGCCCAGCACGAGTTCATCCGCGACCACGTGCCCGAGGACATCACGGCCCAGAGCGTGATCGTCGACGGCTCGCCCTGGGAGGCGATCGTCAAGGCCGCCAAGAAGCTCGAGGTGGACCTGATCGTCATGGCCTCCCACAACAAGCGCAAGTTCGCCGACTACGTGCTCGGTCCCAACGCCGAGCATGTGGTGCACCACTCCAAGGTCTCGGTGATGATCGTGCGCTGAGGATGAGTGGCTCTCGCCACGTCTGATCGGCCTTGTAGAGGGCCCCGACCCGGTGTCGGGGCCCTCCGCGTTTGCGTGGGGCGCAGAGCGTGGAAAAAGGCAAGCGCGATTCCCTGCAGAGTTGACTCGGATCAACTAGATTAAGACAGAGTTAACGAGGAAAGGCCCCGTTAACGTGTCTCGATGGGCCGGACCCGCGCCGGAACCATTCGCGCAGCGCCCGAGCCGGTCGGGCGGTAATCGGTGAAGAGAGGTGACACATGAATGCGGCAACCGCGAAAGCACGTGACGCGTCGGCAACGCCTGGCGTCAGGATCACCATCCAGCCGGTGGGCATGGAACGCCCCAGGGCCTGGCTCGCCGCCGGCATCGAGGATTTCCGACAGGCCGCCGCGGTCAGCCTGGCCTATGGCATGTTCTGGGTAGGGCTGAGCATCGCAGTCACCGTCGGGGCCATCTATCTGGGGCTCTGGCACTGGCTGCTGCCGCTGGTGGCCGGGTTCATGTTCATCGGCCCCCTGGTTGCGGTGGGCTCCTACGGCATCAGCCGAGCCCTGGAGGCCAATCGCGCCCCCCACCTGGGTGATGCCTTCGGCGCCTGGCGTCCCCATGCCGGCCAGCTGGCGATGATGGGGGTGATGATGATGATCTTCTTCATGGCCTGGATCCGCGTGGCCACGTTGCTGTTCGCGCTCTTCTTCGGCTTCGAGGTGCCCAGCCCCGATGCCCTCTACGCGGCACTGCTGACCACCCCGCAGGGGCTCGGCATGATCGCCGTGGGCACGGTGCTGGGCAGCGTGCTCGCCTTCGGTGCCTTCGCCATCAGCGTGGTGGCCATCCCGACCCTGATGGATCAGGACCTCACCTTCATGGAAGGCATCGAGGCCAGCATTCGCTCGGTATCCAGGAACTTTCGCCCGATGCTGCTGTGGGCCGCCATCCTCACCGGCTGTGTGCTGGTCGGGGTGCTGACCTTCTATATCGGCCTGGCGCTGATCCTGCCCGTGCTGGGCTTTGCCAGCTGGCACGCCTACGAGGATCTGGTGGTCGTCAAGCCCCAGGAGGAGGGCCACCAGTTGCACAGCTGATCGGCTTAGAGTTTCTCTCGACAAGGCACTATGCTGGGGGGCGTGAACGCCCCCCAGCTCTTTATGGGTATCCGTCTTCTTGCCTGCTGTGAGTCTGTCATGCCGCACTCCCTGCCCGCCGCTGCTGTGCTGGCGGCCCTTGCTCTCATCGGTGAGCCGCTCCTGGCCCAGTCCGACCCCTCCGCCCAGGTCGAGTCGCTGCAGCATGAGCTGCACGCCTGCCTGGTGGAGGCCGAGGAGGACCTCGACGCCATGCTGGCCTGTGCCGACACGGCCGAGGCGGGCTGGCGTGAGCAAGTCGAGCGACTCACGGGACGGCTGGACCGCGCGCTGGGAGAGGAGGCCCGCGACGCCCTGGTACTGTCGGAGCAGGCCTGGCAGGCCAGTCGTGAGGCGGACCTGACGCTTATGGAGGCCTACCATGCCCAGTTGCAGGAGGTGGAACTGGTCATGCCGGGCATGCTCGAGCTGTCCCATCAGCTGCAGCGCAACGCCATCTTCGAGGCGCGGGCCAACTTGCTGCTGCGCCTTCTCGACGGGCTGGGATCTCTGCCCGATCCCGACCTGCCGCCTTCGTCGAGCTGACCATGGCGTCGTGATCGGGTAGTCTGGCGCCCAGAAGTCGCCGCCAAGGGTACCCGCCATGCGCCTATCGATCATCGCCCTCCTGCTGGCCTGTCTGCCGGTGCCCTCCTTCGGCGATGAGCTGCCGGTACCCGAAGGAGAGGTCCTGCTGACCATCACCGGTGATATTGCCCATCCCAATGTCGGTGAAGACGCGCTCTTCGACCGATCGATGTTGATGGCGCTTTCCCCCCTGACGGTCTGCACCCGCACCCCCTGGCACAGTGAGTCGGGCTGCTTTCAGGGGCCGCTGATACGTGAGTTGCTCGCCGCGGCGGGGGGTAAGGCCGACAGCATCGAAGTGCAGGCCCTCAATGAGTACCGGGCCGAGATTCCCGTGAAGGAGTTGCACGACTACGACGTGATCCTGGCCATGAGCCGTGATGGCGAGCCGATCCCGATTCGCGAGTTCGGCCCGCTGTTCGTGCTCTATCCCTTCGATGATCATCCGGAGTTGCATAACGAGGCGGTGCGATTCCGCTCGGTATGGCACGTGGCGGAGATCCATGCGCCCTGAGCAGGCGGTGTCAGCGGGACGTCGCCCATGCTGAAGTTGCCCCTGCGGCTGAGGCTGGGGGCGATCAGTGCCCTGGTGCTGTTTGCCGCCGCTCTGGTCGTGGTGGGCCTGGTCTCCTGGCGCCAGGACAGCCTGGCGGGCAGCGTCGGCGGCGATGCCGTCTGGCATGCCTACAAGCTTGACCGGGATACCGTGCAGATGCGCAGCTATCTCGCCCAGCCCGAAGCAGTCCTCTCCGGACTGCGGCTGCGCTTCGAGCTCTTCTACAGCCGCCTGACCCTGATGCGCCAGGGCGATGTCACCGAGCTGGTCGCCCAGATTCCCGCGGCTGTTGACCTTATCGATGAGATCGAGGCACGCATCGAGGCACTGGACGACGCCATCGCAGGGCTTGCCTCGCTGGAGATGGAGTCCCGGCAGGACCTGGAGCAGCGCCTGGAGGTGCTGGGCAACCGCACCGAGCGCCTGGTAATCGCCATCAATGGCTACCTGGCCGAGAGCGCGACCCACGAGCGGCGCCAGCTTCAGTGGCTCTATGGCCTGCTGCTGGTGCTTATCCTCGCCATGAGCTTCGCCGCCCTGCTGGTGGCGATAATGCTGTTCCGCGAGGCACGCGACAACGCCGCGGCTCGCCGCGACCTGGAGACACTCAGCCACGAGTTGCAGGCCACCGCGCGGCGTGCGGAGTCGGCGAGCCGGGCCAAGTCGGAGTTCCTGGCCACCGTGAGCCACGAGATACGTACCCCGCTCAATGGCGTCATCGGCATGAGTGACCTGCTGCTTGAGGAGCCTCTCGAGGAGCATCCCCGGCAGTATGCGGCCACCATCCACGACAGCGCCAACTTGCTGCTGGGGCTGATCAACGAACTGCTGGACTTCTCCAAGATCGAGGCCGGACGGCTCGACCTGGAATACCAGCCGCTGTCGCTTGCGGCACTGGTGGAGGGCTCGGTGTCGATCTTCGCCGCTCGCGCCGAGTCACGCGGGATCGGGCTTGAGGCGCGGGTATCCGAGGCGCTGCCCGCCTGGGTGATGGGGGATCCGGCGCGGCTGCGCCAGGTACTGCTCAACCTGGTCTCCAACGCAGTGAAGTTCACCGACCAGGGCCGGGTTGTTCTCGAGGCGTCGCTCGAGGATGACGAGACCCTGCGGCTGGAAGTGCGTGACTCCGGCTGCGGCATTCCCGCCGAACAGCGTGAGCGCATCTTCGAACCCTTCCGCCAGGGCGATGCCTCTACCGCACGGCGCTTCGGCGGTACCGGGCTGGGCCTGGCGATCTCACGCCGACTGATCGATGCCATGGGAGGCAGCATCGACATGCAGAGCGAGCCCGGTGTCGGCAGTCGCTTCTGGTGCCTGCTGCCGCTGGTGCCCGCCGCCGAGCCGGCGCAGGCTGTCGCGACGGGCCGGGTCGAGCTTGGCCAGCCACAGGGGGCGCGTCTGCTGGTGGTAGAGGACAATCCTGTCAACCAGGGAGTCGCCCAGGCGATGCTCGAGCGGTTGGGGTGTCGTGTGACCCTGGCCGAGTCCGGCGAGGCGGCATTGGCCCTGACAGAGCGCCGGCACTTCGATCTGATCTTCATGGATGTTCAGATGCCCGACATGGACGGCCTGGAGGTGACCCGCCGGCTGCGCCAGCGCCACGGCTGGTCGGCCACGGTGCCCATAGTAGCCATGACCGCTGGCGGACCAGGGCGGGAGCGGGCGCGCTGCCTGGCCGCGGGGATGAATGGCTACCTCACCAAGCCGCTGCTCCAGGAGGCCCTGCTGGAGGTGCTGCGCCGACATCTGGGCGGCAGTGCCATGGCGCCCACCCTCGCCATGAGCCAGCAGACACTGGCCGATCCGCTGATCCTGAATTCGCTTCGCGACTCCCTGGGCGAACAGGGAATGGCGTCGATGGTGGCGCTCTACCGCGACCAGGCCGAGGCGCACCTCGCCCAGCTCACCATGGCCCTCGAGGCGGGCGATGCCGGGCGGCTGCGACATGCGGCACACCAGCTGAAGGGAGAGTCCGCGAGCCTGGGGGCGGTGAAGGTGGCGGGGCTGGCCGCGCGGCTCGAGCGGCTGGCTTTCGAGGAGCAGCTCGCGGCGGCGGGTCCCGTCCTCGAGGAGTTGCACGCCTGCCTTGCCACCACCCTGGCCTCCCTGACCCGCTGGGTACAAGGCTCCGCGGACTGACTCCCCGGGCATTGTGGCCGCGCCGGGGGCCGGCCTACACTGGATTACTGCCTTGCCCCCGGAGTCGATGATGCCCCCCGATCCCACCGCGTTCACTGGCGCCCCCCCATTGTGCAGTGCGGTCTCGCGACATGCCGACCCTGCGGCTGCCGTGGCCGAGCTGGGCGAGGCGCTGCGTCATCCGGCGCTGGGGTTCGTGCTGTTCTTCTGCAGCGCCGACTATCCCCTCGAGGACCTGTCCCGGGCGATCACGCATACCTTCGGGCGGCTGCCGGTGGTGGGCTGCACCACCGCCGGCGAGATCAGCCCGACCGGCTATGAGCGTGGCTGCATCGTCGCCATCGGCTTCGCGAGGGGGGCCTTCGCCGTCGCCACCGCCCTGGTGGCCGACCTCGACCGCTTCGACCTGCTCGCCGCCCAGCGGCTGGTGGACGGCCTACTGGAACGCTGCCGTCCTGAAGCCCCGGCGGGCGCCGAGCGCTTCGCCTTGACCCTGCTCGACGGCCTCTCCAGTCGCGAAGAGCAGGTGCTGGCCACTCTGGAGGCGGCGTTGGGGCGCATCCCTGGTTTCGGCGGCTCCGCCGGTGACGACAACCGCCTGGCGCGCACCCATGTCTATGCCGAGGGGCATTTCCACTCCCGGGCGGCGGTGGTAGTGATGGTGGCAACGCGGCTGCCCTTCGAGGTCTTCACCACCCACCACCTGCAGCCGCTGGACCACAAGCTGGTGGTCACCCGGGCGGACAGCGCGACACGTCGAGTGCTCGAGCTCAATGCGTTGCCCGCGGCCGAGGAGTATGCGCGACTGGTGGGAGTGCCGGTGGCGGCGCTGGATGCCCAGGCCTTTGCCCTGCACCCGCTGGCGGTGCGTATCGCCGATGCCCACTACGTGCGCTCGGTGCAGCGGGTCAACCCAGATGGCAGCCTGAGCTTCTACTGTGCCGTGGAGACTGGCATCGTGCTGACCGCCATGCGTCCCACGCCGATGCTCGAGCAACTCGAGGTGGTCTTCGATGGCCTGGCGCAGCGTCTCGGCGAACCAGCCCTGGTGATCGGCTGCGACTGTTTCCTGCGCCGGCTCGAGATCGATGCGCGTGGCGAGCTGGCGGCGGCCTCGCGGCTGCTGGCCCGGGGCCGGGTGATCGGCTTCAACACCTACGGCGAGCAGCACCATGGCATGCACCTCAACCAGACCTTCACCGGAGTGGCCATTGGATCCGCGACGTCCGCCTGAGCCTGGTGCCTCACCCGAGGCGCTGGCCGCCGAGAACGAACGGCTGCGCCGCATCTGCGCCGCCCTGATCGAGCGTGTGGAGGCGGGCGGCGTGCCCCATGGCGGCCCCTACGGCGCCTTCGAGCACTCGGTGCTGCTCGCCGAGCAGGTGCGCGAGCGCACCGAGACCCTGCAGCGCACCATTGCGGCCCTGGAGCGCTCCCGGGCCGATGCCGAAGCGGCCAACCTTTCCAAGACCCGATTCCTCGCCGCGGTAAGCCACGACCTGCTGCAGCCGCTCAACGCGGCCCGGCTCTTTGCCAGTGCACTGGAGGGACACCGCCTGCCCGACGAGTCGCAACGCCTGGTAGGCAGCATCAATCGCTCGCTGAAGGACGTCGAGGCGCTGATCGGCAGTCTGGTGGATATCTCGCGGCTCGATGCCGGGGTGCTCAGGCCCGATGTGACCAGCTTCCCCGCCGAGGAACTGCTCGGTGTGCTGGCCGAGGAGTATCGCCAGGTAGCCGCCAGCCGCGGCCTCGAGCTGCGCCATGTGCCAAGTGGCGCGGTGATCACCTCCGACCTGGCGCTGCTGGCGCGGGTGGTGCGCAACTTCCTGAGTAATGCCATTCGCTATACCCGCCACGGGCGTATCCTGCTTGGCTGTCGGCGGCGTGGCGAGGAACTGGAGATCATGGTCGGGGATACGGGGCCGGGTATCGCTCCGGCCCAGCAGCGAGTGATCTTCGCTGAGTTCCATCGACTCGGTGCCGGCGGCGTGGAAGACGACCGCGGCCTCGGGTTGGGCCTGGCGATCGTCGAGCGCATCGCCGGCATGCTGGGCCATCCGCTGGGGTTGATCTCGCGCCCGGGCCAGGGGTCGCTGTTCTCGTTGCGGGTGCCCTACGGTACCTCACCTGCCACTCCCCAGACGGCCAGGCACGAGACGCCGGGGCCTCTGGCCGGAGCGCGTGTCTGGGTAATCGACAACGATGCCGATATTCGCGACGGCATGGCCGCTCTGCTGGGTGGCTGGGGATGCCGGGTGGCAAGTGCCGCCACCCCTCAGGGGCTGGCAGGCACGCCGCCGGAAGTGCTGCTGGTGGACTATCACCTCGGCGAGGGGCAGCCGGATGGCCTGACGGTGGCCGGTCGGCTGCGGCGCCGCTACCCGGGGCTTCCGGTGGTGGTGATCACCGCCAACCATGATGCGGCCCTCAAGGCCCGCATCCGCGAGGCGGGCTACGCCTGCCTGCACAAGCCGCTCAAGCCGCTGCGGCTGAGGGTGTTGCTGGCCACGCTGCTGGAGGCTCAGCGTCCCCGCCGTGAGGCCAGGTAGGCGGCCAGGTCAAGTTCCCCGGCGAGCAGCACTGCCTGGATGCGGCTGGTGACGCCGAGGCGGCGCAGGATCGCCGAGACGTGGGTCTTCACCGTGGTCTCGGCGATACCCAGCTTGCGGGCGATGCCCTTGTTGGAGGCGCCGTGGCCGAGCGCTTCCAGCACCTCGAGTTGCTTTTCGGTAAGTCTCGTCAGGCGGTCGTCGAGGGGGGCCGGCGGTGAATCGTGTCTGGTGGGGGGCGGGCGGCGCATCACCTGGGGCGGCAGATAGAGGTGGCCCTCCAGGATGCGATCCAGCGCGGCCAGCAGGTCGTCGCGGGGCGTCGACTTGGGGATGTAGCCCACCGCGCCGAGTTCGATCGCCTCGAGCACCGTGCGACGATCCTGTTCGGCGGAGAGGATCGCCACCGGCAGGTCGGGCAGGGCATCACGCAGCCGCGCCAGGCCATCGAGCCCGGCGGCATCGGGGAGTCCCAGGTCGAGCAGCAGCAGGTCGAGGCTCGCCTCGTGGCGTTGCGCCTCATGCATGGCCTGGGCCAGGCTGTCGGCCTCCAGCAGCCGGCAGCCGGGCAGGCCGGTGGCGATCACCGCGGCGATAGCCTCACGAAACAGCGGATGGTCGTCGGCGACCATCAGGGTGGTCATGGTGCTCTCCTTTCCTCTCCTCTGCGGGCCGGGCCCTCCTACCAAGGAAGGAGGGCGCCTCCTGCCACCGGAGTATGTCGCAGATTGCGCTTACGACCAAGACTGACAGTGCACAGCCTCTATAACGACAATTTCAGGAGCCAAGCCATGATCTACGCCAATCCCGGTGAATCCGGTGCCGTCATCGCCTTCGAGAAACGCTACGGCAACTATATCGGTGGCGAGTTCGTGCCACCGGTCAAGGGGCAGTACTTCGACAACGTCAGCCCGGTCAATGGCGAGGTGTTCTGCGAGATCCCGCGCTCGAGTGCCGAGGACATCGACAAGGCGCTGGATGCCGCCCACGCCGCTGCCCCGGCCTGGGGCAAGACCTCCGCCGCCGAGCGCTCCAATGTGCTGCTCAGGATCGCCGACCGCATGGAGCAGAACCTCGAGATGCTGGCCGTGGCCGAGACCTGGGACAACGGCAAGGCGGTGCGCGAGACCCTCAACGCCGACCTGCCGCTGGCCGTCGATCACTTCCGCTACTTCGCCGGCTGCATCCGTGCCCAGGAGGGCAGCGCCGCGGACATCGATGCCAATACCGTGGCCTACCACTTCCACGAGCCGCTGGGCGTGGTGGGACAGATCATCCCCTGGAACTTCCCGCTGCTGATGGCCGTATGGAAGCTGGCACCGGCGCTGGCCGCGGGCAACTGTGTGGTGCTCAAGCCCGCCGAGCAGACCCCGGCCTCGATCCTCGAACTGATGAAGCTGGTCGGCGACCTGCTGCCGCCGGGGGTGGTCAACATCGTCAACGGCTATGGCGCCGAGGCGGGACAGGCGCTGGCCACCAGCAAGCGCATCGCCAAGATCGCCTTCACCGGCTCCACCCCGGTGGGCGCGCACATCCTCAAGTGTGCCGCCGATAACATCATCCCCTCCACGGTGGAGCTGGGCGGCAAGTCGCCGAACATCTACTTCGCCGACATCATGAACGCCGAGCCGGAGTTCATCGACAAGGCCGCCGAGGGACTGGTGCTGGCCTTCTTCAACCAGGGCGAGGTGTGCACCTGCCCGTCCCGGGCGCTGATCCAGGAGTCGATGTACGACGCCTTCATGGCCAAGGTGCTGGAGAAGGTGGGCCAGATCACCCGTGGCAACCCGCTGGATACCGACGTCCAGGTGGGTGCCCAGGCTTCCCAGGAGCAGTTCGACAAGATCATGTCCTATATGGAGATCGCCCGGGAGGAGGGCGCCGAGTTCCTCACCGGTGGCAACAAGGAGAGCCTGGATCCGAGCATCGACAAGGGCTTCTATATCCAGCCGACCCTGCTCAAGGGCCACAACAAGATGCGGGTCTTCCAGGAGGAGATCTTCGGCCCGGTGGTGGCGGTGACCACTTTCAAGGACGAGGAAGAGGCGCTGGCCATCGCCAACGATACCGAGTTCGGCCTGGGCGCCGGGGTGTGGAGTCGCGACATCAACGTCGCCTTCCGCATGGGGCGTGGCATCCAGGCCGGCCGCGTGTGGACCAACTGCTACCATCAGTACCCGGCCCACGCCGCCTTCGGCGGCTACAAGAAGTCCGGTGTCGGCCGCGAGACCCACAAGGTGGCCCTCGAGCACTACCAGCAGACCAAGAACCTGCTGGTCAGCTACGACATCAATCCGATGGGCTTCTTCTGAAGCCTCTGGCCGCTCGGTTGTTTTTCTGAGCGGCCCCCCAACGCCAAGAAGAGCGGTTGCATCGCTTCACTTGCTTCCCCTGGCGAGCATGAAGCAAAGGTGCAGCGTCAGGCTGCCCGCCAATCGAGGAGATATACAATGGATAACACGATGAAAGCTGCCGTGGTGCGAAAGTTCGGTGAGCCGCTGGCCATCGAAGAGGTCGCGACACCCCGGCCGCAGCAGGGTGAAATCCTGGTCAAGGTGGCCGCCTCCGGCGTTTGCCACACGGACCTGCATGCCGCCCACGGTGACTGGCCGGTCAAGCCCAATCCGCCCTTTATTCCAGGACATGAAGGGGTTGGCCATATCGTGGCAGTAGGTGAGGGTGTTACACATGTCAAGGAGGGCGACCGCGTCGGGGTGCCCTGGCTCTATTCGGCCTGTGGCTATTGTGAGCACTGTTTAGGAGGCTGGGAAACCCTGTGTGAATCTCAGCAGAATACCGGTTACTCGGTGAACGGCGGCTTCGCCGATTACACCTTGGCCGATGCCGGCTTCGTTGGCCGCCTGCCCGACAACGTCGACTTCCTCGAGATCGCGCCCGTGCTGTGTGCCGGAGTGACGGTCTACAAGGGGCTCAAGATGACGGATGCCCGCCCGGGGCAGTGGGTGGTGATATCAGGTATCGGCGGCCTCGGCCATATGGCGGTCCAATATGCTCATGCGATGGGCTTCAACGTAGCGGCAGTCGATATCGACGATGGCAAGTTGGCGCTGGCAGAGCGGCTGGGGGCTACAGTGACCGTCAATGCCATGAAAATCGATCCGGTTGACTATCTGAAGCGCGAGATCGGCGGCGCCCATGGCGCACTGGTCACGGCAGTATCGCCCAAGGCCTTCGATCAGGCCCAGCGCATGCTGCGCCGCGGCGGTACCCTGGTACTCAACGGGCTGCCGCCGGGCGACTTCCCCCTGCCGATCTTCGAAACCGTCCTCAACGGCATCACCGTACGCGGCTCCATCGTTGGAACCCGCCAGGATCTGCAGGAAGCGCTGGACTTCGCCGGCGAGGGCAAGGTCAAGTCCACGATCGCAACCGACAAGCTGGAGAACATCAATGAAATCTTCCAGCGCATGATCGATGGCCAGATCGAAGGGCGCGTGGTCCTCGACATGACGGGCTGACAGCGCAAGGGACGGACGTTCCCTGCCCCTGGGCGCGAGGTCAATCGCGCCTTCTCGGGCCCGTGGCCCCAGGCGAGCCACACTGGGCTGCTGTCTCGCACGACAACCTGATGGCCGGCCGTGAGGGTCGGCCATCTGTCAGGGCCGCATTACCATCTTCGCCTCGGTGAGCCGCTTGACCACGCTCTTGAAGCTGTTCTTGAGGATCAGCATTTCGCCATTGGTCAGGATGATCACGGCCACCGGCTCGTGGCGCGGTTCATTCTCCGCTTCGATCTCGGGGCGGATCTGCGCGATCTGATCGAGATGCACTAGCAGAACGTACTGCTCCTCGGTGGTAGGGAAGTCGGTGATGACCTCGATGAAGCGATGACTCATGGCCTTCTTGCTCCGTGAGTAGGGGGATGGTCTTCAGTGTAGTCGGGGGCGCGGCGGTGATCGTTGCTGAAGCCTATCGGGGCCAGGGCGCGAGGCGACGCGCGACTTTATTTGCCTCGTCGCTACACCTCCCGGCCGCTTTGCGTCATCATCTCCCGCCCGGAGTTCGCGGAGAAAGCATGGCGATGATCGACCTCGAAGCCCCCGACCTCCACCAGCAGCGGCTGCAGCAGGTCGCCGCCCTGATCCGTGCCAGCGGTGCGCGCCGGGTGCTCGACCTGGGATGCGGCTCCGGCGGGCTGCTGCAGTACCTGCTGCGCGACGCCCAGTTCGAGTGGGTGGTGGGCCTGGAGCTCTCCGGGGAACTGCTGGCCCAGGCCAAGCTGCGCCTGGAGGCGCTGCCGGCCGCCCGGGCGGGGCGCCTCGAACTGATCTGCGGCTCCTATGCCGATCCCCATCCGTCGCTGGCCGGCTTCGAGGCCGCGGCCATGGTGGAGACCATCGAGCATGTTCCGCCCGAGGCGCTCTCCCGGGTCGAGCGCGCGGTGTTCGCCGGTCTGCGGCCGCGGCTGCTGGTGATGACCACCCCCAACCACGAGTACAACCCGCTCTACGACATGGATCCGGGAGAGTTCCGCGATCCGGACCACAAGTTCGAGTGGGATCGGGCGCGGTTTCGGCACTGGAGCCAGGGCGTGGCGCGCCGTAACGGCTACCGCGTGCGCTTCTCCGGGGTCGGCGAGATGCACGCCCACCTTGGCCAGCCGACCCAGCTGGCGTGCTTCAGCCGTGAGGCGAGCGGCGCGTGATGTCGCCTCCGCTCACCGGCAGAGCTATCCAAGGTTTCCGGAGGGAGTCGCCAGCCAGCGCCTGGCCAGGCGCAGGGCTCGAGCCTGGTCGGCCACCACGGCCAGCCGGCCGGGTTCACGACGAATCCCTGCACGGCGCAGCTTGAGCACCAGCCGCGCGGGCAGCCCGACGAACACCAGGCCGATATGGCGCTCGTGGAGCTCCTCGGCGAGGGTCTGCAGGGCGACGATGGCGGTGGCATCCAGGCTCGGCACGTCGCGCATGTCGAGCAGCATCACACGGATGTCCGGGTCGACGACCTGTAGCGAGGAGACGGCCTTCTCGGCGGCGCCGAAGAACAGCGGACCATCGATATCGTAGAGCGCGATCCCGGGCGGCAGGTCGCCCAGGTCGTCACTCTCCTGCTCGTCCAGACGACGGGTCTGGGTCACCTCGGCCATGCGCCGGATGAACAGCGCCGCCGCCAGGCCCATGCCTACCGCCACGGCCAGCACCATGTCGAAGATCACCGTCAGTGCGAAGCAGATCACCAGGATGGCGGCATCGCTGAGCGGTGCACTCTTCAGGGTGTGCAGGAAATGACGAGCCTCGCTCATGTTCCAGGCGATGATGAACAGCAGGGCCGCGAGTGCCGCCATGGGCATCAGGGCCAGCACGCCGGCCAGCAGCACTACCGCCAGCAGCACCACCAGGGCATGGACCACTGCGGCCACGGGCGAGAAGGCGCCGCTGCGGATATTGGTGGCGGTGCGTGCGAGTGCCGCGGTGGCGGTGATGCCACCGAAGAAGGGCGCGACGATATTGCCGAGCCCCTGGCCCAGCAGCTCGGCGTTGGGATCATGACGGGTGCGGGTGAGTCCGTCGGCCACCACCGCGCAAAGCAGCGACTCGATGGCTCCCAGCATGGCGATGGCCAGGGCCGGCCCCAGCAATTCGCGGATCAGCGCGAAGTCCACCACCAGCGGCGTGCCGTCCGGCCCGGGCAGCTGCCAGGGCAGCATCAGGCTGGGCGCGAAGGGGGGGATGCCGCTGCCGCTTTCCCCCTGCAGGTTCCAGCTGAAGCGCGAGGCGATGGTATCGACCTCGATGCCCAGCGGAGTGACCGCCAGGGCCACCAGGGTGCCCACGGCGAGTCCCACAAGGGGGGCGGGAATCGGCAGGCGCAGGCGCGGCCAGAGGATCAGGGTGGCCAGGGTGACCATGCCGATCCCCAGCTCCGCCGGGTCGAGTCCCGGCACCGACCGGGCGATGGTGACCGCATTGCCCAGGGTGTTCTCGCCCAGATCCACCCCCAGGCCGAGGAAGTCGGGCAGCTGCAGCAGCGCGATCACCACGGCGATACCGGCGGTAAAGCCCAGCACCACCGGATAGGGCACGAACTGGATCAGGCTGCCCAGGCGGGCGAGTCCCAGGGCAAACAGGATCAGTCCGGCCATCAGGGTGGCGATCAGCAGACCACCGATGCCGTGGTTGGCAACGATGGGGAACAGGATGACCACGAAGGCGGCGGTCGGGCCGGAGACGTTGAAGCGTGAGCCCCCGGTGAGGGCGATGATGGCACCGGCAACGATGGCAGTGTAGAGGCCATGCTGGGGCGGCACGCCGGTGGCGATGGCCAGGGCCATGGAGAGGGGTACCGCGACGATGCCGATGGTCAGCCCAGCGAGCAGGTCGCGACGCAGCTCGGCAAGGCCGTATCCCTGACGCCAGGCGGCGACCAGGGCGCTGCCGGGCAGCGGGACACGATAGCTGGAACCATCGGAGGCGCGGGACATGACAACTCCTTTGCTTGCTAAAGAGCAGGAGGTGTTACGTTACGCTTACGTGTTGCAATGCCGCAAGGCCACTTATGTCACAGGGGCCTCTTCCAGGCACGGCAAGGCCCGAGACGGCGCGGCCATATACAGCAACGCCCGGCACGGAGCCAGGCGTTGCCATGGGGGCCGGGGCCGGGAGGATCAGTTCTTGCCGTTGCCGTTGCCGTTGCCGTTGCCGGCGCGGGAGCCATAGGCCTTGCGGACGGCCTGCTGCATCTCCTCGATCTGCTCCTCGCTGAGCAGCTCGGCCAGCGCCGCCTGGTGCTCGTCGCGCAGCGCCTGGTACGCCTCGCGACGCTCCTGGCGGGAGTCGAAGTCGCGGTTGCGCAGCTCGGCCATGTCGGCGTAGTGGGCCCGACGCAGCTCACCCAGGGCCTCGCGCTCCTCTTCGGAGAGGTCCCAGCCGTCGACCATCTCGGTCATGCGCTGCTGCAGGGCCTTGGCGTGGCTCTGGCGCTTCTGGGTACGGTACTCCTCGCGCATCTCGCGGCGAGCCTCGTCGAGGGCGGCCTGCTGGTCGTCGCTGAGCAGCTCATCGATACGGTCGCGATGCTCCTCGCGCAGCTCGGCCATGGCCTGGCGATGTTCGCGGTGAGCGTTTTCCAGTGCCTCGCGGGTCTCTGCATCGAGGCCGGCGCGCTCGAAGAGGGCCGCACGCTTCTCGGCGTAACGTTCGGCACGGGCCTCCTGCCATTGCTGGCGCTGCTCGGCACGTTCGGCGTCGCCCGGTGCGGCAGTGGCAGTGAGCGCCAGCGGGGCAATGGCCATGGCGAGCAGGGCGGGGGCAAGGATGCGGCGAGAGAGTCGGGTCTGCATGGGGAAACTCCTGGGATTCTCGAATTGACGACTGTCACTCTGCGCGGCCGGCGTGCAAGGGCCATGCAGCGAAGGTGCAAAGGTGGTGCAGTTCACTCCTCGGGCTGGTACTTGTAGCCGACCCCGTAGACCGAGCGGATCACCTCGCGCTCCGGCCACGTCTCGGCGATCTTGCGGCGCAGCTTCTTGACGTGGCTGTCCACGGTGCGCTCGGAAACGATGCGGTGTATAGTGGACCCTGAAATCAAGACACTGGTTTAAGATATGCCGAGGCCGATTTCGAAGGGACCAGAGATGTCGAAACAGAAACGTAACACCCACTCACCGGAGCTGAAGGCCAAGGTCGCCCTGGA